>NZ_JBHFIG010000009.1:0-41965 GCF_057334175.1 Desemzia sp. AGC72 | reverse complement strand
CCATTTTAAGTAGGGAACGATAAAGTTAGTTAAATGTAAAAATCAAAGAGACCCCTCATACAGCTATGAGGGGTCTCTTTAGTACTTTGGACGTTATATCAATTATTAACAAATAACAGAATTAAAAGTATATTATTGAAAGAAATTTTGATTTATTAATTCGAACTATTTTTTTGATATTTCAACAGTGAACATACATCTTACCTCTTTTTTTTAGAATGATTTTATTTTATGCAATTAGTAATTAAGTAATTAAGTAACTAAGTAACTAAATAACTAGTAAATAAGTGTTTAAGTAAGGAAATGATTAGTTACTAGGTACCGTATCATTTTAAACAAAGAACCCCTCCATAATAAAATGAATGGGGTTCTTTGTTTAATGGAGATTATGTAAATAAAAAGAGGGTGGGGGTTTTTTACCGACCTCTTTTTATTTTTTTGCTTATATTATTACTTATAACTTCAACCAGTTTAAGCTAGACAAATTCATTCAAATCTAATATGCCATGTAATTCTTCTTTTATTTCTTTGTTTAAATGATGAGAAATCATAATAATCATCTTATTTGGAATACTTAAAATAAATTTTTCAATAGAAATTGCTGTTTTGTAATCTAAACTAGAAGTACTTTCATCTAACAAAATAATATTGCTATCTCTGATAAGTCCTCTTGCTAGTGCCAAACGTTGCTTTTGACCTCCTGAAAAATTATTTCCATTTTCTGTTATAACTGTATCTAATTGTTTAGCATATTCATTTAAGCCAACATATTCTAAAACTTCTTTCATTTTTTTCTCTTCGATGTTATCGCCTAAATTAAGATTGTCTCTAATTGTTCCGTTAAAAACATAAGGACTTTGCTCTATATAGGTTACTTGTGATAATAGATCCCTTGTATCAATTTGATTGATATTTGAATGATTTAAGGTAATTTGTCCATTAGAAGGACTTAGATTTTTTATCATTAAGTTTAAGATCGTCGATTTACCTGTCCCGCTATCACCTGATATAGCGTACTTTTTACCTAATTCAAACGTGTAATTAATATCTTTAAATATCGACTGTTTGTCTTTATAACCAAACGTAAGATTTTTAAGCTCTATACCAGACTTTAAAGTGGATAGTGATTGTAACTCTTTTTGAGGTTTCTCTTCTAGTATATTGGCTGTATTGGAAAAGATATTGATTTTATCAATCAAAGGTTCAACGCTATTAATAGCGGCAATATATTGACTAAGATTCCCTACCGTATTAAATACATTAGAGGATAGAGAAGCTGTAGTTGTTAACATACCAACTGTTACACGACCTAATAAAGCAAGATAACCTGTTAATGCATAAGAACTAATTTGTCCTATAACGTTTCCTAAACCACCTACAATTGCAACTTTCGCCATAAAAGAAGTTTGGTTATTCTTAGAATTTTCTAAATTAGAAAATTCTTTTTTTAGCTCAGTTACAAGATAACCTAAATTGTTAAACACAAAGAATGTGCTAAATCCTGACAACAAATTAGTTGTTTTAGATATAAAGGATTCATTGGCTTCAGCAATTTTTACAGTAGATTCAGTCATTTTTTTTCCAAATATTTTAGGTAATTGCATAATGATAATAACTTCTACAATGGTCATAATCAATAATGACCAGTGGATATATAAAAGAGCAATTAAAGCTAAAGATAAGTTAATTGAATTAGCTACTAGCTCATAAAACATTAAAAATCCAGATTCTTCGATTTGATTAATATCATTACTTAACCAAGAGGTATAATACCCTTCATTTTTTTTCTTGAATTCTGTTGCAGATAATTTTTTTACTCTTTCCATTATTTTAAAACGTAAATGTTTCGACATTTTTTGTGTTGTTTTTCGAGACTGAATAATTTGAAAATAAGTAAAGATTAAGAAAATAGAAAAAACAATAATTAACTTAACAATGCTTGATAAAAACAACTCTAAATCAAATTTAATTAACGAATTAAGAATAGACGCATTGACAAAGCTTGCTAAGGTTGAACTAATCCCAGCTCCTAACATTAGGAAGAAAACTAATAGATTATCTTTCCAAAAGTATTTAATAATATTTCTCATTTTTTCCTCTCCTTCGTATACTTTCATATATAGTTATAGTTATAGTATATAGTGTTAAAAATAAAATATTTTAATGTGTCGTAAACTACAATTGAAAGGAGATATAAGATATATGAACATAGGTGAGGCATTAAAAAAAATACGTATCCAAAGAGATCTATCACAAAAAGAAATGTGTCATAATCTCATTACTACATCATACTATTCGAAAGTTGAACGTGGCGTTCATAAAATTAGTGCAGATAATTTATTTATTATTCTTCAAAAAAATAATATCTCTACCAATGAATTTCTAGAATTAGTTAATTTAGATGATATTTATAACGATTCTATAAATACTGCAATAGCTAACGAAATAGAGCAGGCCTATTATCAATTTGATACAAATCGTTTAGAACAACTAAAGAAAAATTTAAATACAGTATTTAACAAGGATGATTATAATTATAAATTTTATAATTCTTTAATCACTCTTACCCTAGTTAATATAAAACAAGATTTAACATTATTATCTGTGGAAGAAAAAGATTTCTTTAAACAAAAAATTTTTTCTATGAATAATTGGGATTCTTTCAGGTTAAGTTTGTATAATAATATGATTGATTTTTACGACTTGGATAGCAATATTTCTATTATTAATTCTATTGTTTCAAAACCTACTATAATTGAGCGTGAACCTTTGCTTGTAGAAACAATTATTATTAATTTCATTGGATTTTGCATTGAAAATAATAACGATAATTGTGCAAAATCATTTTTTGTTATTGTTGATTCTATTTCAACAAAACCAGATAATTTCTTTAATAAAAACATGTTTACTTTTTTTAAAAATCTAATTTATTATAGAGAATCTCAGAATGATTTATTTTTAGATCCGATTTTCGAGGCTATAAAAATATTTAATTTTTTAGCTATGCCAGAATATGGAACAAATTTAAAGTTGTTTTATGAAAAAAATAAACAAATTTCAGAATAGATATCTATTCTGAAATTTGTTTATTTTAGTGTAACGAGTATTTATGTATTGACTGTGGCTTTCCTTAAATTAAGGTTTAATGATTACGATGATCCAACCTGTAGTTTCGAACATGTTGATTACCTCCTTTAAGTTACTTACATATATTATTATTACTCTCTTAAAGTAGTGACAACACAAAATGTCGTAATCGACATTTTTAATATTATTTATCGTCTTTGTATAACTGCATTCATGTTAAATAGCGTATTATAAATCAAATATTAAAAATTACTTTAGAGATGATTCCACATAAAAAAGTAGATGTGCCAACTAAAAAATAGTCGGTACATCTACTAAAAATAATATTAATTAGTGTTTTTTATTTATCCATCGGTCACCCAATATATCAGTATTGGGTGACCTTTTTCTTCTAAACTAATTATATACGAAAATATGTTTGGTTGGAATAACCCAACGTATTTTTTAAAAACCTAGTCTAAAATTAAGTAAAGTCTCGCTGATTTCATCTTCATTGATTCCGATATAGCGTTTGGTAATTTTTTCGCTGCTATGACCGAATATTTCCATGAGTGTAGCCACGTCTTTGGTTTTCTTATAATAGTGGTACCCGAACGTCTTGCGCAGCGTGTGCGTGCCAATATCGTCCCGATCTAATAGTGCGGCGACCTTTTGAAACATCTGATAGACCGTATTGACTTCTAAATGACCGCCTTTGGCACTGGGAAACAAATAATCCTCTGGCTCCAAGTCTTTCGTGTAGTCCTGGATCAACTCCTGCAGGCTGCTTAAATATAAAATGCGCGTTTTCCCGGTTTTTTGCTCCACAATACGTGGGTTTTTCGAGGAAATCACGTCTTTTTTCTTTAATTTCACGATATCAGACATGCGCAAACCGCTATTAATGCCAATTAAAAACAGAAAAACATCCCGATCTGCATTTTTATTGCGGCGTAAACAGAATAAAAAATCGTTGATTTCTTGCTGCGTTCTTAATGGTTGTACATTATAACTCATTGAAATGGTCTCTCCTCTCACAAAACAGATACATGATTTCATTTATTATATCACGAAATCATGTATTGGACACCGGTATAAAAAAAGAACCCTATAGATATAGCATTCTGGATACACGATTTTATGGAATTTCATGTATGCATATAGTTATTCTTTGTTACAATAACTATATGCATACATCTAATTATTGGTGTAAAGAAATGAGGAATTTACGTGGTCACATTAAAATCAGAACGTGAAATAAATGCAATGGATGATTCAGGTACAGTATTAGCGAATATGCATATTACTTTACGTGACTTTATTAAACCTGGCATAACCAGCTGGGATATTGAAGAATTCTGTCATAAATTCATCTTAGATAATGGCGCAATACCTGAGCAAATTGGATTTGAAGATTATAAATATGCAACATGTATTAGCATAAATGATGAGATCTGTCATGGTTTTCCAAGAAAAGAAGTCCTTAAAAATGGAGATTTAATCAAAGTTGATACGGTTATTAATTTGAAAGGAGCTTTATCAGATTCCTGCTGGAGCTATGTGGTTGGAGAATCAACTCCTGAGAAGGAACATTTAATGGAAGTTGCTCTAAAAGCTATGTATAAAGGTATTGAACAGGCACAAGTTGGAAACCGTATAGGAGATATCGGTCATGCAATTCAAACGTACGTTGAAAGCGAGAATTTGTCCGTTGTAAGAGACTTCTTAGGTCATGGTGTCGGTCCAACATTACATGAAGATCCTCACGTTCCTCCCTATGGAGAACCAGGTAAAGGCCTACGGTTGAAAGAAGGCATGGTTATTACGGTTGAGCCTATGGTAAACACAGGAACATGGAAAGTAAAAATGGACGATAATGGTTGGACAGCCCGAACAAAAGACGGCGGATTAAGTTGCCAATACGAACACACGATAGCAATTACAAAAGAGGGCCCTCGTATTTTGACTTCTCAAAAAGATCAATAATTAAGACTATTTTCAGAAGAAATTAACGATTCAACGCAAAAAGGTCTGGTTAAAACCAGACCTTTTTGCGTTGAAAAATAACCTTAAACTAACAAATTTCTCAATACCCGTTTTTATGTAATTTCATGTATCATAAATTCTTGTTTAAAAAATAAAAATTTAAATATGTTATCTTTAAACAAAATATAACATAAGGAGTGCACTTTATATGGCTTTAACTTTAGTATGTTTCTTGTTTATAATTATTGTTATATCCAAGAATAAGGACAAATATCAAAAGTAAACAGAACATTGTTAAATCTGAGTTCTGTTTACTTGATTCTATCTAATTTCATGTATCTGATAATTGATGACAGTAGAGCAATACTAAAAAGGAGAGTTTTAATTGTCTAAACTACAAAATAGAGTAACTGTATTTTTAACTGTATTTTTTAGTACGATTTTGTTTGATCATACTATTGAACCCTTAATTACAAATAATGTTGTTAGTTTTATTGTTAGAGTTATCTTTTATGTTATGGTGATTTATATTGTTCAATTTTTTGCAGAAAAAATATTAACGAGAAAAAATGATTAGTTCGAATAGGGTCTACCTAAAATTGACACTTACCAGGTATTGATCTGATTGATTTTTCGCTGTCTATTATAAGTGTCGATTTAAATATTTAGGTTTCCTAACTTAAAAATCATGTATATAGACCCTTGATCTAATAAAGGTTTATATACACGATTTTAAGTAAAATCATGTATCCTAAAATGAAGAGAAGTTTGTCACAATAAGAATTAAGTAAAACTGAAAGGAATGATTAACGATAGATATGTTTGTCTACTACATAACATAAATCATCGAGAAGGAGATTATTATAATGAGACAATTTACAAAGGAAGAGATTAAAAAGTATCTAGAGGATACTAATGAAAATGTTATCCCTCTACAAGAAGTTCTAGGTAAATGTTTTATATGTGGTATACCACTTGATCAACTAGAACTTCCAGAAGGTCCAGAAAATCAGATTGTTTGTTTAAAAGACAGAAGCTATTTTGTTGAGTCATTTAACCGTTACGAAAACGAGGAAAGTGAACTAGAATTTGAACCTGAACTTTTAAAAAAAGATGACTCTGGTTTGATTCCTGGTGAAATAATCTTACTTGCTTGGTGTAGGGGCAAAAATACTGAAAGAAAGATTCCTAACTATTATATAAGTTATGCTGTTGATGTTGCTACATCTATTGATAAATTACTTAATAAAAACTTTTTAGAATATGGTAACTATCCTGAGCAGCTCAATGCCCTGACACTTCCACAGTTACGTGAATTACTAAAAGAAAATAAAATCAAGTCTAAAGGAATAAAGAAAGAGCTCGTACAACGACTATTAGATAACGACATACACCTTTCAAATATTCCTGAAGTTTTTAAGTTGACAAATGAGGGGGAGAAAATCCTTGAGTATAATGAACACATTGTATCAGCACATAAAGATAAATATTTCTCAGTTTATATGGCTGCGAGATATAGGAAAGCATTTCAGTATCCAATCCGTTTTGAAGAATTGAAACTAGGTGTATTAGATATTTTAATTGAAAAATACTCTAAAAAGAAATGGCTCTTTCCACGCAGCTTTACACTTAGCGAATGTTTAAGAGTGAAAGGGCACCATTTAGAAGTTTACTACAAGAACTACGAACAAGCCTTTGTCTATTATCTATTACTGATAATAATCAAACTTTATGATTTAACTAGAAAAATTCGTTTTGGTACAATAAGATTTGATTATATTGATATAGATAGATTAATTACTGTAGGTAATATAGATAAAAAGAAATTTGATTATTTGTTTGACCAAGCTTTAGGTTTAATTGATTTCGAAGGATATGATTTAGAGTTAATATTTTTGGACGAAATAGATGATCTTAGAGAGACTATTTGTAATATTGATTATATAAAGACTCAAGAATATATCGAAAAATATATTAGTGGTGACTTTTATATAGAGCATAGTCCTGTTAAACACTATATACTAATTTCTGATATTAAAAAATATTGAACTATTGAATTTAACATCCTAAAGATAAAAAAATAATATTTTAGCTTAGGTGGCTAACTTCATCATAAAATCCAGCAATAAAAGGTATATATTTAAATTTTTTCTGTCAATTATGTCTACGGTATTGATAGCTATACTTTTTCCTTTTTAGGATGAATGAGAAATTTGATTGTACAAGATTCTGAATACACGTTTCTATCTAATTTTATGTATTGTCTTTAAGTGTATACTTATAAATATAGTTAATAAGTAAAAATAATTTGACCCAAAATTTTTTTAGGATTTTTTTTTAAAACTATTAAATTAAGTTGTCAGTTAGATAAGAATGCTTTTCAAAAATCCCAAAAGCCTATTAAGGAATTAAAATAATTATCTTTGCCTGGTTTATAATTTATTTAATAATATTGCCACTTCGTCATATGATAATGTTAATAAACAATTACAGTATTTTAGTTTAGTTCTCATTCCAAATTCCAAACATTTTTTGAACTTCAGTATATCGTTTATATTTTAAATACATCATACTTAATTGTATAATATTGCTTTTTATAATGATATCTAGAATGAAATTACACTTTTACACTTGTAGAATTGTGTAAAAGTGTAATTAAATATCTGTTTTTTATAATTCTGTAATCTGTAGTCTCCATGTTTATTGCAATTTATTACAACAGATAGTCAATTTAAAAAAATCATTATAATAAATATTGAGAACAGAAGCCAATATCTAATTAATTTTACGGAGGTGCATTTATGGTTGTTCATAAAAATAAAGAGTTAACAAGAGCTGCAAAAAATTTAGCTAGTGATAAAACAAGTAAGAAAACAAAAAAAGAAGCCTCTAAAGTTTTAAATACTCATAAGAAAAAGAAGCATTAAACTACTCAATTACGGAAAAGAAGACGGAACTTAAGTATTTTTTTGAAAAAAGTACTCGTGTCTTCCCATTTTAAAAACTATGATTTATAACAACTAATGACTGTTGATTTAGCTTTATTTAACTCGAAACTTCTCTCTTCAACCATCTGATAATCTTTTCGATATGAGATTTTTATTAATTTTGTTATCTATGCGTAGACATATGTAACGAAATCTCCCACTTCTTCGTTATTATGTATAGCAAAGGAAAAAGGAGGTGAATCTTATGCCGTCAGAAAATGTCTACGTACAAATAAACCCTGCTATCTTAAAGGTCGTTGAAGAAATCCAAGACTATTTAGACACAACATTACTTATTCAGGCAACACAGCAGGAAATCATCGAAAATGCTATAGTTGCCCTACAAGCTCAATTCAGATAAATAATTAAGTAAAAAGGTAATCTACTGATTTTACATAGTAGAATACCTTTTTACTTAATTATCAGTTTATGTAATTCAAAAAAAAATTTATAAACTTCTCTTCTATGACCAATTTCTAGCATGAGAATAGTAACTGTCTTACTATTGGTATCGGCTATTAAACGATAATTACCAATTTCATCTTGTTTAGCTATCTAATACTCAAGGTAACATATCATAAAACACACTTTCTGATATAACTTCTATATCTTGGCCTTCTATTTTCATTTTTTCTGCTTTTTTTTGTTTAGCCGTTGCGTTTCCTTTAACATTTTTGCTATAAGAGATATCTCCCAAAACAAGATAATTAGTCTCCTTTGTAATACGGTCCTGAGGTTCTCCTCCTAAATTTTTAACTAATTGCATAGCATCTTTTCGAATCATGTTTTCCAGTTTCCCTGTAAAAACAATATATTTTCCAAAAAGAGGATTATCGGTATTAAATTCGTCATTTTCGGCGTTTATATCACTCGCTTTCACTTTACTAATGGATCTTTTTGAATATTTTGTAAATTCATCTAATCCAATTCCTTGTTCAATCTCCTTTCTTAGATGAGTGAAGACTTCTCCTGTAATACGACAGTCTCGTAAAGCTCTATGGTGGTCTTCATCCGAAATTCCGTAATACTTAATTAAATCTTTTAGTCTATGGCGTTCTAGTTCTCTTAGTTGCTTTCTCGCAATCCTCATAATGTCTATAAAATCATTAGTCATAGGTATATTTAAGTATTGAAGCGATGAATCATAGAGAAAATTGATATCAAAATTAACGTTGTATCCTACTAAAATATCATGTTGGATAAACTTTATAAAACCTTCAATCGCTTTACTTTCTGGAATTCCTTCTCGTTCAATCATTTCATTACTAATTCCCGTTAGTTGTGTAATAAAAGAATTAACATAGGTATTATCTTCGTATGTATTAGTAGGTTTAACTAACGCATTGTAACTACTTAAAACTTTGTTTCCGCTGAGTCTGATTGCGCCTATTTCAATAATAGAATCAAATCTAGGATCTAAACCAGTAGTTTCTATATCAATCAATATATATTCAGAAGGAAAGTCTATTAGGCTTCTACCTTTAAACTCTCGAATTGTTCTTTCTTTCTTTGCAGTATCTATTAATTTCAAACCATCTGCACCAAGCTCTATACTAAACATACTATAACCTCCTGAATATTTTTCAAAATAAATATAACACGTTTTATATACTTTAATTATAGAATATTTTTGTAATAAACTAAACCGTTGATCAAATATACTGTTATACTTGAACTAAAATAAGTATAGAAAAGGAGTGTATAAGCACATTGAGTAAAAATGTAATGAAAATATATAGTGACAACAATATATTTCTTGTAGAGCCTAAAAATTATGGTAAGTCTTCTGATATTATTTTTGGTGATGTTTTAAGAATATCGATTACCACAAACAATTCTTATTACTTTGCTACTGATATACCAGTAATTCATAAGAGTAATATTGTCTCGTCTAAAGAAGGCTCTGAAAGTGAATATCGTTTTTTTGAGTTATTAAGTAAGAAAAGAGAGATCCCATTTTCAAAAAAATTAGCTTCTGAATATAATCTGACAGACTACATAGAAGTATGAGAGTGCGTTATAAGAGTGTCAAATGAGATAGCAAAAGATAGATTGATCAAGTTATTAGAAATATTTCTCGAGATAAAATGATTAACGGAATTGATTAGGTGACTTGGGTGTATACTCCGGATGAATCAAATACGGTCAAGTCCTTATAAGTCGCAAGCTACAATCCTTATAGGTTATTCTTAAGCTCGCAACAGAAAAGGACTAATCAGCGATCACTAAACAAGTGGCTCACTATAATGCGTTAGGAGATTATCGATATTCCTTTAGTGGTGCCAGTTATAATAATGTATTTTATTGCCGCTTTCTCTCCGCTAATAGTCCAGTAGCTGCAAAAGTTGATATACATAGGTTATCGGTGTTATCATATGACATTTTTTTTGCTAGATTAGTGACAAATGATTTAACAAGAATAATCGGTATAGTGTTCTCTATCCTTAGCTTTCGAGCATTACTGATTTGTACATAAAAAAAGTAATACCAAAAATAAGTAATTTTTAAGGTGGTAGTCCTCGAACTGCTGCCCTACATACCTAATATAGATAAATGAATGAATTGGACCGAAAAAGGATTCTGTTACTTAAACCAAGTAGCAGAATCCTTTTATATTGAATATGTTTCACTCAATTTGAATGGTTTATTTATAAATTTCTCTTCTATGACCAATTTCTAGCATTAGAATAGTGACTGTCTCATCATTGATATCGGCTATTAACCGATAATCCCCAATTCGATAGCGCCACTCTCCTGATCGATTGGCCGTTAATCCTTTCCCATGCTGTCTAGGGTCCGTGCAATTCACTAAATTTTTTTGAATCCATCCCATAATTAAAAGAGCTTGGTGTTTATCCATCTTTTTTAATGCTTTTTGAGCTCCTTTTTCGAACTCGACTTGGTAACCTGAACTCATTTAATCAGATAGCTCCTTTAGCATATCCTCAAATGAAATACTTTGCGGATTTTCTTTGTGTTCGGCCATAGCTTGGTTATAAAGACCTAAATCAATTTCATCTTCAATTTTTTCCAAAACAGAATTTCTGAATAAGGCTGAAACTGAAATATTGTTTGCCTTAGCATACTCTTTGATTAATTTATCTTCTTCGTTATCAATTCTTAGCGATATGACACTCATTAAAATCAACCCCTCCATTTCTGTATATACATTGTAATACAAAAAGGAAGTGATATCAATTATTTTAAATAAAAAAATCTTAAATCTGAGGTGACAGCATATTCACCTCTTTTTGCAATTCTAATTTAGTTGAATGTAAACCATTAGTTGCTAAATGTAAACTAATAGTTGCGTTACATATAAGTTAAAAATGAGGATAATAAATACATGAAAAGGAGGGCAGGGGTAATATGAATACTGTTTATTAAAATGTACTAGGAGGATGGAAATGAAAAAAATATCTATATTTTTAATTGCACTTGTCACGATGGCATTGACACCTTTGCAGGCTTCAGCAGCTATAGAAAATTCTGATACTTTATCTAACATTACTGAATTAACTAAGATAGTGGAAGCAAAAAGAGAAAAACAAGGATTTGTTAGTGAAGATGATATAGACTTGTTAATGCTTAAGGAAGAACTAAGTAAAATAGAAGTAACTTCTGAATCCTACTGGACCCCAGATGCTGTTAAAGAAGAAGCGTTTACTACTTTTGGCTATGGGCAATGGCATAATTTAGGTAAAGGATGGAAAGCCAGAGTAGATAAGCCAACTCACGGTGGTGCTTCCAAACCACATGTCCATGTAGAAAAAGGGGACAAGAAAGGGGTAGAAAACGTAGATGGAACGAAGTCACATGGGAAAAACTTAAATAGTGCTGGGGTTCCAAAAGACATCCAAAATAAAGCAAGAGGACTAGCAGATTATAAAAAAGGTAAAAAAGACTTAGCTAATATGAAAAAAGCTAAACAACAAATTACATCAAAAAAATTGAATTTACGTAAATACGCTGATATTGTTATAGCAATTGGTATTTTTGTTAGTGTCGTTGGTTTAATGATTTTCGCATCTGGAGCAGTAAGCGCATGGGGCGCATTTTTATTAGCAATTTAAAAGGAGATTTTTTATGAAATATTTCACTGAAGCCAAGCATGACTTAGAGGGTTACCATAAAAACTTACTGTCTTTAAAAAAAATGTTAGATCCTAAAACTTTTAAATTCATGTTAAACGAAAGTTTTCACGATAGTACATTAAATAAATTCACCATAGTGAACAATTATGGTGAATCCAACCATAATACTGAAAAAGATAGTATTGTATCAGTATCAGCTCACTTAAAGCACTGGAATGAACATGAATATGAGTTGTTATGGGAAAATGTGACAGTATACTTATTAGATTTTGATATATCAAGAAATAAAATAGCAGAAAGTGACCAAATATTATTTGATAGAGGATTAGATGAATGGTCCCATGACGAGTTATCAATAGTTAGACACAATTATTTAAGACATGAAATTTTATTATTTTCACAAACAACTATCATAATTGAATGTAGTAAATTTTCTATTAATCAGATTAGTTAATTACAGCTTAAATGACTCACATATTAAAAGATTATTTTTATTATTATTTTACGAACTCTATATGAAGAAGCTGGGAATTAACTCCCAGCTTCTTTATGTTTACGAATATAGATTTCGTAAACGTACTCAAAAAGGTAGCTCCGAACCACTGTAACGAATAATGCTCGAATGTTCTACTATCATCCTGTACTTATTCGTAACAGTAGTTCGGGGATAAGCGGATTTTCCCACTCTCTTCGTATTGAAATTTAACAAAACTATTCATAGTAGGGTTCTTGTTTGCATACATTTATTCAATTTATAGCTCATCAAAATATTTGATATAAATTAGATAATTTTTTTTTAACTAAATTAATATCTAAAAACTTGTTTGGGTTATTAATAACTTCTTTTCCATCTTGCAATAAGGGCTCTAACGCTTCCTGTTGTTCTTCATTTAACAACCTATTTTTTGTTATATTTGAAAATTCCTCTGACGTTCTTAATCCATGCTCTTTCATAAAATTTTTAGCAATTTTCAGTATTTTTTTATCTTCTTCTTCTTTCATTTTCAGTCTTGCTTTTTTCTTTCTCTCTTTCAATTCCGCTTCTAATTTATCTACTAAAGACAATTCAATTTCTAGATTTTTTTCTTCACCTTTTGTCTGTCTTTTGATTAATAAATCCAGTTCATCTGTAATGGTTTTTTTCACGATTATTTTTTCTCCTTTTACTTTTGTTTTATCAATAATCCTATGTATTTTTAAACAGGGGATTGGGGGAACCCCAACAAGTCCAAAATGGAACAGGCTGAAAGCATGGGCCCTTTTTGATATGCTTGCTAAAATCTATTGGTACATATATAATCTTATTATAATCAACTATTCTGGACTAATCAATAGGCGGTGTAAATAACGTATGACGAAATCAAAAGAAGTGAAGTTTAGATTGACAGAAGAAGAGTTAGAGACTGCAACCTATTTAGCAGAAAAGTACGGTATGACTATTAATGCTTTAGCTAAATTTATGGTACTGAATTTGGCAGCTCCCACTTCAAAAACAGATCGAGAAGTGATCAAAGATTTAAACACTCAAATCGGCAGAATCGGAAACAATATTAATCAGATCGCACGTCAAGTAAACACCTCTAGTTCTTTCTATGTCTCTGAAAAAAAACAAGTCATGACCAGTTTGCTGGAGATCAGAAATGACACCAGACAATTAGTAGGGAAAAAAGAAATTTCAGAAGAAGAATTTCAAAAAGAAGGGAAACAGATTAGAAGCAACATAAACAGTCTGTTCTTTTAAAAGTGAGGGGTATCTATGCCAGTATTTGAAGTGTTAGGTGGAACTCGAAATGTGAATGCGACTCTCAATTATTGTGAGAATGAGCAAGTGACCAACAGTACAGGAAAAAAAATCAATAAGTGTGCCTTAAAAGCAGGCGTCAATTGCGATATTGCTGATATTCGCTCCGATTTTGAGGAAACACGCAATTACTTTAATAAAAATGGTGGACGCCAGGGCATACACTTTGTCTTGTCCTTCAACCCTAGAGAACTGCGTAATACTTTACCAAACCAACAAAAATGTCTGGAAATTGGGATAAATTTAGCGGAAAAGATCGCTAAAGATCACGAATCAGGTGTTTTTGTTCATGTAGACCAAGATCATTTGCATTGTCATATTGTCACGAATGCGGTGGCTTTTAAATCGGGTAAAAAATACCACATGGAGAAAGACAAGGATTTAGTGATCCTTCGGAACCTTTCAGATGAAGTCTGCAAAGATTATGACATTCAGCCTTTAGAAGCCTATAAAGGGGCTGTACGTGCTGAAAAGAGCGTAGAAAAAAGGATTTTAGATCGTGGCGGTGTCACGTGGAAAAGTGAAATTGTGCAAGCTGTTAAATATGCGAAAGAAAATGCCCTGTCAGAAGATCATTTTAAGGCACTATTAGCAGAAAAAGGTGTGGAACGCTATCAACGCGGAGAAAAATCTTTTGGATATGAACATGTGGGACAACGTGAAGCAGGAAAGACCAAATACCGGATGAGAGATACCAATAAAGCACTAGAAGGGAATCATTACTCGGATGTCCTAAAACAAATCCAAGCCAATCAAAATCCACCACATAAGAATGTTGCTTCTCACCAACCTTTAGAGCGAACACAACCGGCGTTTTCTTCTCCTATCCAGTTGCCAGCTGTAACAGATGATTTTGAAAAAACTATCGCGCTAAATAAGGCCCAAAAAAGCGATATAAGAGCTTATACCTCTCGTCAGCTAGCTGAATCCAAAACCGAAGCTGAACGAGCTCAAATCAAGCAAAAAGAAGCGTTTGAGCTGCAACAAGCTGAGATTAACAAAGAGATTCGCTTGAAAGAAGCTGAATTTTACAAATTCTTTGATAATCTACAATCAGAGTTCTCCTACACTACTCATAGCGAACTTAAAAAAGAAGAGGGGAATCCAACCTTTTACTTTGGCGGATCTATTAGAAAAAACTATCGTGTATCTTTTGAAAAAGAACGCGAGGGGATTTCTTTTTCAACATACGAAGAGGATGACTATAAAGAAGTAGACTTTGCTCACTTCTCCAACCAAGAACATACAAAACGATTAAAAAAACAGATTTATGAGCAAGCTGAAAATCAAATGCAACAAGCTATTATGGAAAGAAGAAGACAATCTTTCTTAGAAATGTAATCCCGTTATATAACAAAAACCCAAGAACTTTACTCTTGGGTTTTTGTTGTTCTATTCTGCAAATCTTAATTTACGAAAATTTATATGGTTCAACTTCAGTAACAAAATCTCCATCCTCATCTTGAAACGATACTTCTTTAAAAATCAAAAAATGAGGTTCCGACAATACGCCTTCTTTTGCATATCGTAATTCCGGATCATTTTTAGAAACAAAGTCCCCTGAAACACTATCATAAAAAAGTTTAAAGTCGCCTATTTTTGATTCCGGGAATGAAAAATCATTTATAAAAAATGCAAAAATACCACTAGAAAAATCCATAACATTCATCTCCTTTAGTTAAAAAAAATACATGTTTTACTATTCTTTACTTCTTTAAATTTTTAATCTCCATTTTTATTGCGGCCTGTTAATGGATAGTCACCTTCATTTGTAAAAAGAGGTAATCAACCAATAGAACCTTTTTTCATTACTACTAAATCAGATTTTTAAATTCAAAAGAAATTCAGATTCAATATCTTTCGGGTTCTTCCAAAAAAGGAACCTGTTTCTCAATTAATCGAGTCATAATCAAATAAATTAATTTAGAAGAATAACTATTGTCTACATAAAAACCAGAATTATAAGTGATTATTTCTTCAATAGTGGTTACTTTATGAGCACTATCTATTTTTCCATTTTTTTCTAAAAATAATACATATTCAACTAAAGATTTACGAGTAGCAAATAAACAGTCTATATTGCCATCATGAATAATCAAACCAATAGGACTTAGAGAATAATATATAGCATGATCTAGCGTAGAAGTTAAAAAAGCATCCATAGTTTGCATTTCAATATCATTTACATAATGAGAATAGTTTTTAACAATAGTCATACTAGTTTCTAATTCTTCATTTATAATTTTTTCTGGAGCAGGAACTAATTCATTAAACCAATTTTTTTCTTTTGCGACTTTTGAAAAAAAGAGCTTTGTTTGAATATCAAATTCTAATTGATAAGGATAATTATAACTTTTTATCCCCCACTCTTCTTTCTCATATCTAACAATCATTTGATCTGCTAATTTCACAATAAAATCGATTTCATGATAAGAGTAATTTCCCCACTTATTTGAAGTTCTATGATTATCAGCATCTCGAATAACCTTATATAAAATAGCATATATCTGTGAAGGAGAATAAAATTCAATCCATCTATCAAATGCATTAAAAATCTTTTTTTCTTGCTCTACATTCCCTAACTCTCTAGTAAATCTCAGTTCTTTCATCTGAAATTTAAACAGCTTATACAATTCTCTTTTAACCAAATACTTCCAGATAAAAATTAGTTCTTCGCCATCTTCTACTTCTATTTCCGATCCATTTTGAAGTAATTCAAAAACTTCTTCATCATCATAAACCTCATGACTTATATTCAATGCTAAGTAAGCATCATTCACACTGTAAGAATAAGATGTTTCTGTCACATTAGAAAATACACTTAAGGCATTTTGCTCAGACATTTTAAGTACTCTTCTATCTAATAACTCAACCAATAAACGATCAGAAAAACCAACATTCAGATCGCTATATGTGCGATAAGGTGAGATTAAATACCCATACTCTATCCCTACAAGTTGAAGTAAAGCCGCTATATGAAGTCTATCCATTACACTAAGCTCATTCAATTCTACTGGATCCTTATAAACATCCCGAATAACTTTTACAACTTTTTCTTTTTCTAGTACTTCTTCTTTTTTACAATTTAAACAGCTACAACTTTTCTTTAAATAGTTACCACCTGAATATTCTACATGATTACATTCTAAACAAATTCCATCTGGTGAATAAGTACTTAAATTTCCTTTACTAGGTAAAGGAGCTGTTAAATATGAGCCATCATAAGGACATTCTTTATCCATATAATAATTAGGAAGATGCTTAGAAAACGAAGAAATATTCTGTAAAGGTAATCGATAGTCCTCTACTATTTCTTGAACATTTTTTTCCTTTGAATAATATAATTCAATAATTGCATTTAAATCCTGATCACTTATATGAGTGAATATATTTTTTTCTTCATCCTTACGGACTAATTTACGATTTAATACCTCTTCAATATCCATACTTTTCTCCTCCTAATAACAGGTCACAAAGAAATTACAATACATTTATCAGAATAACGTAAATTAAATCAAAACAAGTTATTAATTTTTGCAGAAATATTTTTTTAGTACTTGTTTTTTGGTCGTCTATTTGCTAACAGAGGTGCTGATGTTTTGGTGTTGAGCATAGTTGTACCCTAGAAAAGCCATATAAAAAAATATATGACAATCTAGGGTACAACATGCGTTTTTATTTTTATGTATGTTTGTTTCTAACGTCGGCGAGACGATTGGAGCCACTATCACATCTGTATGCGTTGGTGTTATGAAACACACCTAAAACCCTCTTAAAATCCTCCCTAAGAGCTTTGTTTTAGGCTACCAGGCTTTTGGCCCAGGATTACCACCCCCGCCGTTAAATCGGTCGCGGTCACCATTCAGGGAAAGAGTGCATACAGTGACCTCTTTTGATCCCCTATCGCTAGTTATTGAAGTGGCTAGCGCCTAACCTGTCCCCTTAGTCCCAGTTTTTCATGGCTGCAGCTTGTCCCCTACAGTTTTAAAAAAAGTCCTATTATTGCCAACGTAAAAAGAGGCTGGTATAATAAGACACATACAACCGGATAAGTTTTGTGTGTCTCGTAGATTGGCGTCTACGGGGCTTTTTTTGTATTCAATTTTAGTCTTGCTTTGAATTGAGTTAAATGTACTACACTATTTTTTTTTTGTAAAACCTTATTTTGTAGGCAAAAACTCATTTATTTGTAGACATATCTACATGTAGATATGTAGATATGTAGATGTGTATACATGTAGATCCGTAGATTTGTAGATATATATACATGGTGCTCATCATCCTTTTATTATCAACATTTTTTTAATGTAGATATGTTTACATACAGCTTTGTAGATTTGTAGATACATATACATGTAGATTTGTAGATTTGTAGATACATATACATGTAGATTTGTAGACGGCTTTTCTTGATAACGTTTGACATATTGATTCAGCATGGTATATTTACGTTATATTATTAAATGTAGATTTGTAGACAAATAAGAAAAGAGGGTTACGATGGCTAAGGTTATAACATTTGGAAATTTCAAGGGTGGAACAGGTAAGACAACTAATAGTGCAATGATGGCTTACACATTATCTAAACTAGGCTATAAGACATTATTAGCGGATTTAGATCCTCAAGCGAATGCAACATCTTTGTATTTACATACGAAACAGCGAATTACGAATAATATTGTTACGTTTGATAAGACGTTAATGTCTGCGATAGCAGATGAAGACTTATCGGATATTATTATTAAAATCAAAGAAAATCTTTTTTTACTGCCCAGCTTTGCAGATTTTACTTCATATCCATTATTCTTAGAAAAGAAATTTCCAGACAGTCAGTTTAATAGGGTGACTTTTCTAAATGAATTAATGATTAAGATTAAAGATGACTACGATTTTATTCTGGTCGATGTTCCACCTACTTTAAGTACTTATACGGATTCAGCATTGTTAGCTTCAGACTACACTATTATTGTCCTTCAGACGCAAGAGCGTTCTTTAGTCGGTGCTGAAGCGTATGTAGGGTACTTGCAAGAACTTATTGATAACTATAATGCAGATTTTGATATTTTAGGTGTACTACCTGTATTACTAAAAAATAATTCAAAGGTTGACGAAGCTACGCTCAATACAGCTAAAGATAAATTTGGTGAAGAAAATTTATTCAAAAATGTAGTCAAAAATATGGAGCGATTAAAGCGGTATGACATCATTGGGATAGTTGATCCTGATTTGGATACTAAATATGATATTCACGATAAGAGAGTCATGGGGCTTTATAAGCGAGTGACGGAAGAAATGTTGAATCGATTAGAAGCGATAGAATTTCGTAACGAACAGTAGACATATTCAGACTATATAGGAAAGAAGTGTGTGACAGTATGGCAGATAATTTATTAAATAAAAATAAAGGGAAACGGAATCTTCTGGAGAGAAAAGAAGAAGTAAAACCCCAACAATCGTTTAATCGTTCAAGTTTATTTACAGTAAATGAATATCAGAAAACTAATGTAGAACAAAATAAAGACTCCCTTCGAAAAAAAGAAAAGAGTAAAACGACTACTATTCGTTGTTCAGCTGATACATCACATCGTCTAAATGCAATCGTTACTTCTTTTAATTTAGACAGTGTTAATGAACTGATAGAAATCTTGCTAGATAATTATGAGGCTTCTTTAACGACGGATGAACGAAGAGAAATCAAGACTTTACTAGAGGTTTATCAACGCAAATCAAAAAAATAGCTTTGTAGACTTGTCTACATGTAGACAAGTCTACAAAGCTTGAAGATGTTTTGATTCAATTAGCTCATTACTTAGCAGTGATATAGGGAACTACGATTTCTTTACCCGCTAACGTTTCTATTCTTATCAATGGAACTTTCCCAACCAGCTCCGGGGTAACCGTCAAAAATTTTATGAGATGGAGAACCACAAACAAGCTTTTGAGAGAATAACCAGTCATTTAATCACCGAGGAGTCTCTCTATAACCATCATTAAAGAGTTTCATGTTGATTTAATGGATTGCTTGAAAGAGTATGATGACATGAGTGAATATTAAAACCGTACTACAAATAACAAAGAAGAATATGCTGTTTTAAAACTGGCCTTTCTCTTTTAAGCAGTGAAAAGAGAGGAGAACCCTTAATTTCAAACTAGGCAATTACATTTTATCTTTCAATTAGTTTAGACAAGTATGACTCTAGGCGTCCTGTTACAAAAGATTTTGATACTTTTTCAATATCCGAATCAGTGATTTCCTCAGAATAACATTTTGTGTACTAAGCGATTTCGCTTTAGAGAGTTTACGAACAAGAACATATACGTTGGCAAGTGATAATAGATTAATCATTAGATGAACACTTCGACTTTCTAACCTACCTGTAACAACTGTTATCATATAGTTCAACATCATTCCCTATCTTCTTTTTACTTCAATAAGATTTTGACAAATTTTTTTCTAAAGTCATTTATTTCAAAAATTCTCCATGTATGAGTTAATAATTTCAACATTTTTATCATTCGACTAAACTTTTTTCTGTCTTTTTCTGGTTCTCTTGAATCAAAACTTTTTTAATGATATCTGCCAAAGTTATTTTTCTCATTTCTTCTTCGGCGTTTATTTGAATTCTATTGTATGTTTGATTTAGTACTTCTTGTATATTTCCACCTACTATACATGATGGATTTGTTTTTTTATCAATGTGCAATAACCTTCTATCCTTCTCTATGCTACAATAAATATCAAACAACGTGATTTCATTCCTGTCTTTAGATAATTTAGGGTTTGCTTTTCCGCGCTGGCTCTCTATCAATCCTGCGCGACGCAAATCACTCATTATACGGCGCACATATGCTGAATTAGTTTCTACACTTGAGGCAATTGTATCACTTGTCAAATCTGTTCCTTTATAAATTTCTAAATATGCCAAAATATGAATGGCGTCACTGTACTTAGTTGAGTATTTCATACTGAATTTCTCCTATCTTTATACTATTTCTTACTTCATCATAAACCCTTTCCTTATAATTTACAAAATTGCATTCCGAGTTTTGATAACTTAGTTTGCAAAAAATATTGTATATCTACTTGCTAATTTCTTTAATTCTATTAAAAGAAACTTTGAAATTAGGTTATTTTTTGATTTAGTCTTTAAAATATTTCTAAAGATGGATAGTATATGTCATCCTATAGTACAGTAACTAAGAAACCCAATCTTTATCTACCAAAAAAGGTCTGATATAATTATCTAATATTCTCAATTTTTTCAAATAAAAAAGAGCAATATAATTATTGCTCTTGCAAATTACTAATTAAAACTTACCGTTATCATTTTTAGCTTCTGTATCAGGAATAATTGTTTCCAAAACATCCCAATGCTCAACGATCTTACCGTCATTAACTCGGAAAAGATCGTAAAAAGAAGTTGGTTTTCCACCAAATGACCCTTCACTTACAGCTAACGCAAAGTCTCCTTGTGCTAAGACTTGATAGGTTTTATTATAGATCATTTCAATACCTGATTTTGCTAATTCTTCTAAAGCTAAACCTAACCCACTGACTCCATCCGCAATACCCGTGTTGTGTTGAATATAAGTATCCCCATTAAAATACGTGAGTATTTTTTCAGGAGCTGCACCCTGTAAAATATCTACTACAAAATTAGATACTAATTCTCGTGTTTCTTCTTTATTCACGTCTTTAACTTCTAACGTACCATCAATTTGAGTACGTCCGCTGGGATTTGGAGCTGCTTTATCAGTAATATTATCCCAATGTTCTACAATTTTGTCATTTGTATCAAAACGGAAAATATCAAAAACTATTTGATCGCCTGCGCCTGCAAAATTATATTCAGATTGCAAAAAAACTTTATCTCCATCTTCAAACTCACGAATAGTTTTTACTATAGTTTTTACAGGTGCTAACGATAGACCTTGTACTGCAGCAATAAAAGCATCAGCTCCAGTTTCATAATTTAGATTATGTTGAATGTAGTCAGCAGCTAGTAAATTCTTAGCTACTTCAATATCCCCAGTAGCAAAAGTATTTATCAACAGTTTAGCTTTTTCAATATTTGTAGTCATAATAAGTCCTCCATCTTTTATTTATATTTTTATTACAACTACATGTTACTTTTAAAGTTACAACATGTCAACTCTTTTTACTAGTAATTTACTTTTTTTATGTACTTTGCATAATTACATACTATTTATTATTCAGTACGTTTGCCTCTAAATATACACATATTTGCAGCAATTATATAACAACGTCACACTTTGAATACTCCTTCTCACACTACCAGTTGTATAATCTCATATAAGACAGTTAAATATCGAAAATAGAACTTGTACGAATCTTCTCTTTATAATTTCTTGATGAATTGCATACATGGTGAAGAGTCTCTAGTGTTTATTACAGGGGTATCAATATGACTAGTACTACCTATATCTAGTTCTTAGCTAACTAATTTTTTAATTTTGATCTTTCTTCATCTTTTAACCCTTACTCTCTGATTATATAATCACTATTTTATCTGCTTAGTGCTACTAAAAAAGTTTGAAATATTCAATCTAACCTCGTTTTAAAAATTGCCTCGAGAACTTCGAACTGTTAAAAGAGCCCCTTCATTCTTAGCTTTAGTGACAATAGGTCTTGAATCTCTCTCGATACTACTAAATATCCATACTTTCATAACTCTCCTACTTACCTACTCATATTTTTTACTCTTTCGATTTTAATCTAATCTTAAAAAAGAGCTGGTTCTTCTTTCTAAAGAAGAACCAGCTCTTTTTTAAGATTATAATACTTTCCCATTATTTTTTATTTAATTGATAGTCTTATATGTTTATTTAAGTTTTAATTCGTACGCCAAATCCTTAAATACTTTGATAAAAAATTTATTTTTGCCCCTTACAATTCTTTACCATTAGAATCAATTACCTTTTTATACCAATCAAATGATTTCTTTTTATAACGCTTCTTTGTTCCATTACCTTCATCATCCTGATCAACATAAATATAACCATATCGCTTAGACATTTGAGAAGTTGAGGCGCTGACAATATCAATACATCCCCATGACGTATAGCCGAATAAGTCTACACCATCTTTTATTGCTTCTTCCATTTGAATTATATGTTTTCTCAAATAGTCAATTCGATAATCATCCTTAATCGTTCCATCATCTTCAATTTGATCTACTGCACCTAATCCATTTTCTGCAATAAATAGCGGTTTTTGATAACGATCATATAATTGGTTTAGAGCAATTCTTAATCCTTTAGGGTCGATTTGCCATCCCCATTCACTGCTTTCTAAATAAGGGTTATTTATTCCTCCTGTGATTAAATTGCCTGTCGCACCTTCATGATTTTCTGGATTAGCGCTTATTGCACTTGACATGTAATAACTAAAGGATACAAAATCTACTGGATAAGTTCTAAGAATTTCCTCATCACCAGTTTCCATTATCAATTTGACTCCTTTTTCTTCAAACATCCTATTCGTATAAGCTGGATAATATCCTCTGGCTTGAACATCACTAAAAAATAATGATGTTCTTTGATAGTCCATTGTTTTTTGGACATCATCTGGATCACAACTATATGGAACTAACAATTGATAGCTAATCATACATCCAACTTGAGAACCAGGAATTATTTCATGACATATTTTTGTAGCTAAAGCACTAGCTACAAATTGATGATGTGCTCCTTGGTATTTAGCTTGTTCCAAATTTGGATGGTTTTCTTCAATAATTCCCACACTAACATAAGGATGATGTTTTACACAGTTTATTTCATTAAATGTCATCCAATATTTAACTTTCTTTTTGTACCTTGTGAAGACTGTAGTAGCAAATTTAACGTAAAAGTTGATTAATTTTCGATCAGTCCAACCTGCGTAATTAGTGACTAGATGAAGAGGCATTTCATAATGCGAAAGAGATACAATTGGTTCAATACCATACTTTAATAGTTCATCGAAGACTTTGTCGTAAAATGCTAACCCAGATTCATTCGGCTCTATCTCATCCCCTTTTGGAAAGATTCTTGTCCAAGCAATAGACATCCGGTAACATTTGAATCCCATTTCAGAAAATAATTTAATATCTTCTTTATAGTGATGATAAAAATCTACTCCATGTCTTTTAGGATAATATGCTTTACTATTAGGGTTTTGAGCTTCTTTTACTTGATTGTGAGTCATCATTAACCATTGATCTGTCCATTTTTCTTTAGGTTTAGAACTATCAAAGGTATATACGTCTGACACCGACAAGCCTTTTCCATCTATATTAAAAGCGCCTTCAACTTGGTTTGCAGCTGTTGCTCCACCCCACATAAAATTCTCTGGAAATGCCATTTTCTTTCCTCCTATATGTTTTCTTCTTTTCTACAATAATGCTGGAATTTGAATTCCTTTGAACTCAGAACTATTAGTTACGACAAGAATCACTGTTGTATCATAGCCCGCTTTCTTAATTTCCTCATTATCAAAACGTAATAATTGATCTCCTACTTCAACGTAATCTCCTACCTGAACAAATGTTTCAAAGTCTTTACCATTAAGGTTTACGGTATCAATTCCGACATGAATTAATATTTCTGCGCCTTCGTCACTTATAATACCAATTGCATGTTTTGTAGGAAACACGGTCATAATTTTCCCCTTTACAGGACTAACAACCATATTATCAATTGGTATTACTGCAAATCCATCACCCAGCATACCGCTAGAAAATGTTTCATCTTTCACTGATATTAAATCAATAATTTTTCCATTTGTTGGACTAGATAAATGAACTCCTTCTCTAGGAATTTCCTGTTTTTCTGTTTCATCTCTATAACCAAATACATATGTTAGTCCGCAAGATAAAATCATGGCTAAAAAGTAACTTATAACCAAAATTGGGAAACTTTTTCCAATATATATTGGAAAAGTTAAGATGCTTCGAGGGCCAATCGCAATCGCTCCAGCTCCCGCTGCTCCCACCACTGCCCCAAATACTGCTCCTACTGAGCAAGCAATAAAAAATGGTTTCTTGTGTTTTAAGGTAACTCCGTATACTGCGGGCTCTGTGATTCCAAATAGCGCGCTTATAAATGCTGATAGAGAAAGACTTCTCATTTTTACATTCTTTGATTTGAGGAAAACTCCTAGAACAGCTCCAGCTTGTGCAGCAACAGCCATGAAACAAGCCGGTCCGATAGTATCTCGACCAAAATAAGTCAAATTGTTTGTCATAATTGGAACCATTCCCCAATGTAAACCAAACATTACAAGTACCTGCCACAAACCACCGATAATAGCTCCTGAAACTAATGGACTCAAATTATAAACTGCCAAATAACCGCTTGCAATTAACTGGCTAGCATAATCTGAAATAGGACCTACAACTATCAAAGTAAGTGGTACAAGTATCAATATACAGAAAAAGGGAGTTAATAAATTTTTTATACTCTCATGAAGAATATTTCTAAAAAATTTTTCTACGTGTGATAATACCCAAACTGCAATAATTATAGGTATCACTGTACTTGTGTATTTTGCCAAAACTACAGGCAGTCCTAAAAAGTCGACGGATGCTCCATCTGTAAATGCTTGGACTATAGTTGGGTAGACTAAAGCCCCTGCAATAGCCATTGCCGTAAAACTATCAGCCTTAAATTTTTTCGCTGCTGTATACGCAAGAAAAATAGGTAAAAAATAGAAAAATGAATCTGCTGCTGCGTTAAGAATTAAATAGGTTCCCGATTCTACAGAAATCACATTCAGTGATGATAATAATGCTAAGAGTCCTTTAATTAATCCAGTTCCTGAAAGCACCCCTAATGTTGGTGCAAATACACCTGCTATCATATTTATAAATGAATTAAACAAAGTTTCCTTTTTAGCATCTTCTGGAAATGATGATTCCGTTTTCATTTTTGTAAACTCAGCTAGTGCATCATAAACTTCATTTACTGAATTACCTATAATTACCTGAAACATTCCTCCTGATTCCACAACACTAATAACTCCATCTAAAGACTCTATCGTTTTCTTATCAGCCTTTGAATCGTCTTTTAATGTAAAACGCAAACGTGTTGCACAATGGTAAACATTAGATATATTATTACTTCCACCAACATTTTCGGTAATTTTTTTAGCTAATATGCGATAATCCATTTTTTACCTCCTATATTTTTAAATATATTGGTTGTATTTGTTGCAAGATATCTTACCTAGTAAGTATAAGTTTATTTGATAAAACCATCTATTCAATAAATATCACTATTACCTGTCATATTTATTGAACACAAAAAATCGCGGATAATTATATAGAATCCGCGAAAAATTAAATCTATCATTATTATTAAAAAACCAGTTCAGAAATTACTTTAAAGAACATGAATATATCTTTAGGATCTTCATTGTATTGGGCAAAAACTATTCTCCTAATTCCTCTTTTATCAATCTTAATGCTTTTTTTCATACAGTATTCTTTAATGAATGTACAATTGCCAGCGTGTATCTTACAAACAAACAAGGTATCTGTTTTTATCGGAAATGAAATAGTATCTAAATCGCTTATAAAGTTAAAATCTGCTTGATCTATCTTGTCCTGTAAAAATAGTTTATTTTTTTCAGGATAATACGACTCTATTATATTTTCTTTTATTTTATTCTCCCTTTCAGAAATGATTCTCTGTAGTCTCATTGTTAGTTCTTGTTGTTCCTCTTTGTTTAATAACGTAGGTAAATAAACAAACTCATCTAATCGAAAAATGATTTCCTGTTCAGTTGAAATATGAAGATCAAATTCATTCATTATTTCTATATGTGTATCAAACTGGTATAGAGGTTCTGTATGGACTTGATTAATGTTATAATTTATCATTTCATAAATTTTTTGATGCAATGAACTTATTATGCTTGTGGAGTGATTAGTTAGAAGAAGAACTTTCAAATTATTTTTTTGTTTTCTTAGCGCTTCTGCTAAATACAATACTAAATAGGAACTTTCTGCTAAATTAGGCAAAAATCCAAAAATTTCCGGAAAAATTTTTCTGATAATATATGCTTCTAAAGGATATTCTTTCAATGTCATTAATGCAAAATGATTCAATATATTATTACCTGATTTTATTCGATTAATCATTGTTTTTATATGATTAACAATTGATTCTGTCCGAAAGTCGATGCTTTTTTTGGGTATAGATAACATTACTGAAACCTTTGATTCGAACTCTTCCAACTTATAGTATATTTCTTCACTATTTGTTATATCAAAACTCAGTTGATTTAATTCCAAAAAGTGAGTGATTAACCAAGATTGATTATCTGTACTAAAGTGAAAACCTGTTTCTTTCTCTATAGAGTAAACAAGCTCATCAAGTATATGTTTCTGTTTAATTATAAATTCTTTGTTCGGCTCTGTTACAAATCCCAATCTATCTCGAATGATTATAAAAGTTATATATCTGCCAAAACGGTAGACATCTTCACCAGAAATAATAAAACATTCATTTAGAAAAAAACGTTGTAGTAAACATAATATTTTTGGATAAAACTTACTAAACATTTGTTGGACATCTTCTTCCAGACAAGCATTCTTTATTTTAAACTCATTGCAAACTAGAGAAGCAAATATCCGCTTTGAATCTTCCGAGGAAATAACTTTGATCCCATTTTTTGTAGATACATTTAACTCAATATTTGGTCTTCGAGATAGCCATCTTTGAATAGTTCCAATCTCTATTGAAACTGCTGTTTTTGAAAGAAAAAAAGTATCTGCCAATTTCTGCATGCTAACATAATCTGTTTGAAATAATAAATAAAGTAAAAGGCTACTGGCTCTTTCATTCATAGATGAGTAAACTTTTTGAAATGATAGTCTTTTTGAAATATTTTGTTTGATTTCATCTGAAAGATAAATTAGTTTATACCCAAGTTTTTGGTTTGAACTAATCTTTATACTTGAATTATTTATAAGGTTTTTTACCTCACTTTGAACTGTTCGCTTATTTGTATGGATAACACTAGCAATTTTATCGCTGGACACCCAATCACGACAATTCTTCAAGTGTGTAATTATTTGAATTTGTCTGTCAGTAAGGTTCATTTTTATCATCCTCAAAAAATCGTGTTTGATTAAACATTATCATATAAAAGGTTACATCAACTACACTTTTAATTCATTCACATCTTTTTCTATTATAAATGAATTTTTTTAGTTAAATTAATTGACAACAGTACTCCTTCTTTTCATTAAAAACAATAAGTCATCTGAAATATTTTTTGCTTGATCAAAAGTAAATTGATTGATATTTACATACATATTTCTAAAACATCTTGCTCTTTAATTTAACCAGATTCAAATCTCTTCCTCATCATCCATGCTAATTGTTATGCACTGTTCTATTAGGCAAGATAAGCTACTGAAGTTTTCTATTCTCTTAAATTATGGCCATAATCTATTATGTATTTCTGATGAAATTCATCTCTATATTCGAGAAAAGAAGGAACCAATAATTGATTCCTTCCTTTAAATATCCTGCATAAAGAAAACTTATTAATTTCGTAGTCAGTTTTACTATCTGTTGGAGATAAAAACTTTTTTATTCTCATTATAACCTTAGATTTATTACTATCAGAACAGCACACTCATCAACTTCACAAACCATTGCTAGCATTTTATTTGTTAAGTATAGGTTGTATTATTGTGCAAATTTTTGGGAAATTTCGTGTCCTTGTAATATATTTGCATCTATTAATAAATCAATCAATTTTTAAAAAAGACTGGACTAGTCCAATTTGTATTTAAATCAAAAGGCTCGAGGTTTCTCCACTCCGTAATTGTTTAACTTTTTAGTATCAGTTTAAAACAGTCTTTCTTTTTTACAATTGTTCGATTTTTTGTTTTTCCTGATTGCTCAATGTGAAATCAAAAATCTGTAAGTTTTGCTTTTGCCTCTCTGTACTGTGTGATTTAGGTATAACCCCAACACCTCTAGAAATATGATAATTTAATAATACTTGTGCCCAAGTTTTTCCATAATTATTGCCTATCATCTCCAATACTTTTTTATGATCATTTGAAACACTAGCTAGTGGTGACCATATAACAGGAAGGATATTGTTAGTTAGTGAAAAGTCAATCAATTTTTCATTCCAATTCCCAATAGACGACGGTAGTTGAATAACAGCTGGAGATATGTCAGCATGTTTTGAAAGATAGGATAGTTGTGTTTGATCAAAATTTGAAACACCAATTGATTTAAAGATACCGTTATTTACATGATCTTCAAGAATTTCCCAAACAGAATAAACATCTTTCATTTCTCCCCACGGGTAATGCAGATAATACAAATCAATATAATCTACTTGTAAATTAACTAAACTAGATCGTATACTCTGTTTTACGCTTTCTTCTGAACTGACATAAGGAGTCTCACCTGGTAGTTTTGAAGTGATGAAAAAATTTTCTCGGGCTGAACTACTATCTTTAATCCCGCTTCCAACAATCGTTTCATTACCATAAATTAAAGCAGAATCAAAGTGGCGATAACCATTTTTAATCGCATTTTTCATAGGTGATAAATCATTCGTCAAAGCTCCAAAGTATTCTTGATTTTTTTTTCCAAAGGTGTTCGTTCCACTACCAATTATAGGTATCTTAATTCCTGTGTTTAATGTTTTTAATTCCAATTTTACAATGCTCCTTCTCTAATATCGTAACTAAATAAATTGCCTCGGAAACTATTTCAAGTTTCTTGCAATTTATAATTCCGTGAAATAAACAATATTTATTTGAATATTAGTTTTATGTTAAAATAGCTCTAATACCTTTGTATCTTATAAAATATCAAAATTAAACGTTTACCAATTTGTGGATTTTCATGATTTATACAGTATAGTAAGGAGGATTTTTAATTTTATATGAATAAAAAATATAGTAATTGTGGCAAACCAATTAATTTGCCTGATAGATATGAAGCAAAGATAGAAGACTTCATTAACTACAAGTCACCCCTTGTAGTTTTTACACATTATCTTAATAACGCTATCCCTAGTCATACTCATAATTTTTTTGAATTAATTTATATTAGGAATGGAGTTCACAAATTCAAAGTAGATAATACATTAATCACTCTTAATGCAAATGATATATGTATACTAAATAGAAAAGCAGTTCATTCAATAGAATATTCAAAAATCCCAAATAACCAAGAAATTTATTACCTATTGATACATCCAGATTACTTTCAAGATATTTTCTTTCAATTTGCTTTTTTAAACAGTAATAGTTATTTTTATAAATTCTTAATAGAATCTCAGTTAAATGATTATACTCATCAAAATTATATAATTTTACGAAATAACGAAGAGGCTCTATTTACTAATTTGATTGAGAGTCTTATTAATGAATTTTTTTCTGAAAATCTTTATAAAGAAAAAATGGTTAACCTATTGCTTTCTTCTTTAATGATAGACATTTCAAGAAACTATTCAAAATTTGATGAACTAAATCAAATACAATCAAAGGATAATTTTCATGAAACTCAAGCGGAAACTATTATTCGATATATATATAGTAAGTCACAAACAGTTACTTTAAAAGATTTAGCAACTCATTTTAATTATAATGAGTTTTACCTTTCTTCCTTGATAAAAAGATATACTGGAAATACATTTACTACTATATTACAATCTATCCGTTTCCAAAAGATATGCGCACAACTTATTGAAAGTGATTTACCCATTTATCAAATCATATCAGACAACGGCTATACTAATAAATCCTGGTTCACAAAAAAATTTAAAGAGTATTTCAATAAAACTCCTTTAGAGTTTCGAATATCCTATAAAAAAAACTAAAGAGCAAAATGTTATGCTCTTTAGTTTTTTTATTAGGTTTAAAAAATCTAGAAAGTTTGTTTTATATACTATACATTCCATCAGAAATTAATTTTTCTATAATATCCTTAAAGTTTTGCCACAACTTTCCCTGTAATTTGTCCTTTTTTTATTTCTTTTAACTTTTGAGGGACATCTTTTAATTCAATCAAATCAATAAATGGTGGGACTATCTCATTATTGCTTAGTAGTTCAACAAAGTGATTTCCTAGAGATTGTATTGATTTTTGAATTTCTACATTCTCATGACTGAGTGCTACACCAAGTGCAATTTCGTGAACTGATAGTTCCTTTTCGTAAAAGTTTATTTTAGAAAAATCTGGAAACCCTGCGGTGACTGCTATTTCTCCATCAAATGCTAAAATATTTAAATCCTTTGTTGCACCTTTCGATCCAATGGTACTTAATATATAATTTACACCATGACCATTCGTATAGTTTTCTATAATACCGTATACATCTTCATTTTGAAAATCTATTGCTAAATCCGCGCCGAGATTCAAAACATATTCTTTATCTCGTCCCAAACATGTTGTTATTACTTTTAATCCCCGACGTTTAGCCAATTGGATTGCATAACTTCCAACTCCACCTGCACCCCCATGAATTAAAATAGTCTTTCCTGAAATAGGTCTTAATTTATGTTCTATTACTTTATAAGCTGTAAAACCAGCACCAGGTGAGGCAGCAGCTACTTCAAAACTGATATTATCAGGTATTTTTACTAAATGATTTGATTTGGTTACAGCATACTCCGCAAAACCGCCATTCTTGTTATTTACGTCCCTAAGATAAAAAACTCGATCTCCTTTTTCAAAACCCGTAACATCGCTTCCAATTTCATCTACGATTCCAGCAATATCCAATCCTAAAACCGTTATATGGTCAGGATCTAGTTCCTTTAGAAATTCTATCGTCTGGAAGTCTGATGGATTTAATCCTACAGCCTTTACATTGACGCGAACTTCATCTGAACATATATCAGGTAAAGAAATTTCAGATACTTCAAATCCGTCAATAGTACCCGGTTTTTTGACAATTAATGCTTTCATTATTACGCCCTACTTTCTTTTATAATAATTTCATCATAGCAAATATACTGTTATTACATGAATATCAACTAATTAGGTCTCAAGTAACACTTGATTTGTTTATTTTATTTGTAAGTATTTAAATTTATTGAAGAAAACAATTATCTCTTTGCCTTCCTCTAACTCTTTATGTTTTCATTTTATGGATTCGCTTAAGCTCTAGTTTTTAGCTAATTAAGTAATATCATTTCTTAATATTAATCGTAAAGTGACTATTGTTTGATTATTTATAAATGCTGCCTACTATAATATATATACCTATAAAATAATCAAAAATGTAATATTCTCTTTATTTTCAAGTGATTTAAGAAATTATTTTATGTACGATTTCACTATTTAAAGTGCTATTACATATAAACTCGTTCTATTTTAGCAACACCTACTATGCCGAGTTTATTTCTACTTTAGAATTAAAAGACTATCTGATATATTCTGCTATAATTCATATCCATAAAATATATTTCTAAATACAAATCTTATCAAATAAATACTTCAATATTAAAGTATTTATTTGATAAGATTTATCTATTATTACATATTAATCTTTTGCGAGGTACCTAACGGACCATTGCTGATCCTCCATTTACAGCAAGTTGTTGCCCAGTCATATACTTTGACTCATCAGAAGCTAAAAAACATAAGACAGGGGCAATATCTTCCTTCGGATCCCCTAAATATCCTAAAGGAAATTCATTTTTCATATTCTGTTGAATTTGTTCTTTAAGCTCAGATGTCAAAGTTTTCCCCTGCAAAACTGTTTTTTCAAATAAAGGGGTCCATGCTGCAGGTAAAACTGTATTTGCTCTGATTTTATATTTCCCCCACTCATAAGCAATTTTAGATGTAAAAGAAGCTACCGCAGCTTTAGATGCTGAATAATGGGCACTATCAGGACCTGGATGAAATGCTGCTTGTGATCCAAAGTTAATAATTGAACCTCCATTTTCTTTTAAAAATTCAAATGCTGCAATGTTAGCAAACATCACGCCCTTAACATTGACCTGTAAAATCTTATCAATTTCTTGTTCTGACATTTCCTCTGCTGCAGTAAAATAATTGATTCCTGCTATACAAAACAAACTATCCAAACCACCTAAATATTTTACTGATTCTTTTATTGCGTTATTAATATTATCCCTATCAGTTACATCCCCAATGATAAACTTAACATTTTTTAAGTCATTTTTAGTTGGTACATTTAAGTCAATAACAGCTACTTTGGCTCCCTCTTCAATAAACGCTGATACAGCAGCTGCTCCCATTCCACTACAACCACCAGTCACAATTATTCTTTTTCCTTCTAACCTCATCAGTAATCACCCTTTTGTTTTATGTATAATGAATATAGTCTAAATAAAATATTTTCTTCATTTCACTTAATTGTTAATAAAAGAGCAAACGTAAGTAAAAAATATAATTTCATACATTTTAACAATAATGTATGAAATTATAGATAACAAATACTTATACACTTAGTAACAATTTATTTGATAAATATCCTTAAAAAAACACTTGTATTACTGATCCTAGAGACTAGAGAAATCTTTCAAATTTATTTATTAAATAAGGAAGTAAAAATGTTATTATTTCACAATTATCTTAGCAGACATTACATTGCACAAGTACAGAATTCAAAGTATGAAATAGAACCTTTTGAGAAAATCATATAGATTAATAAAATATCTACCATATAAATCAGTAAAAATTAGCTTCGCTCAGAAACTCTTCTAATGATTCCTCTTTAGTTTTAATGTCTTAAAGTCCATAAATGCGAGTACAACAATATGGATATAAAGCGATACAATTATTACCAATATTTGTACGATGTTTATATTATGCCAATTGTACAATTAGTTAGATAAAAAAAGAGAAGTCTCTCCTAATTGAGAAACTTCTCTTTTTTATCACACCTTTACTTCATCAAGTTTTTCACCATTTGTTGCAATCACTTGCTTATACCATTCAAAACTTTTCTTCTTTCTGCGTTCCAATGTTCCATTCCCATCATTGTCTTTATCAACATAAATAAATCCATAACGTTTTTTCATCTCTCCAGAAGATACACTGACGAGGTCAATACATCCCCATGAAGTATAACCCATAAGATCAACTCCATCTTTTATAGCTTCTTTCATTTGAATAATATGGTCTCTGAGATAATCGATTCGATAATCATCTTGGATAGAACCATCTTTTTCAATTTTATCCACAGCACCTAAACCATTTTCGACAATCATTACTGGAATTTGATATCTATCATAAACTTCATTCAAAGTATAACGTAACCCTTTAGGATCTACTTGCCACCCCCATTCTGTTGTTTCCAGATAAGGATTTTTTATCCCTCCCATAAGATTGCCTCGCACCGTATCTCCTTGTGGCTGGCTACTTACCAGTAAAGACATGTAATAACTAAAGGAGTAAAAATCTACAGTTCCTTCTTTTAAAATTTCTTCATCTTCTGGAAGCATGTCTATTTCAATCCCATGATCTTTTAAATAACGTTTGCTATATCCAGGATAATAGCCTCTTACTTGGACATCAGAACTAAACATATTATTCATTTGTGTAGTTTGTTGTGTTAATAAAATATCATCTGGACTACTAGTGTGAGGATAGTTACATAAATATGCAATCATACAGCCTATTTTAAAATTAGGATTAATGGAATGTCCTAATTTCACCGCTTTTGCGCTTGCAATGAATTGGTGGTGCAACGCTTGAAAACGCATTTGAGCATTATCTGCCTTTTCTGAAGAAAAATCTATCGATTCCATGTTTCCAGCTAGAGCCCCAGCTCCGGAAAAAAGCGTTCCTGGAATCGTTAAGACATTGATCTCGTTAAAGGTTAACCAATATTTTACCTTGTCTTTGTAACGAGTAAAAATCGTTTCACAGTATCGAATATAGCAGTCAATGACTTCTCGACTAACCCATCCATTATATTTTTTAGTTAAACCAAAAGGTGTTTCATAATGAGAAATTGTTACAAAGGGCTCAATATTATATTTTTTCAATTCATCGAAAACATTATCATAGAATTTTAAGCCAGCTTCATTCGGTTTCGTTTCATCTCCGTTTGGGAAAATCCGACTCCAATTAATTGACATTCGAAATGTTTTAAACCCCATTTCTGCAAATAATTTAATATCTTCTTTATAGCGGCCATAAAAATCAATAGCTTCATGGCTAGGGTAATACGCTCCTTCTTCTAAAATAGGAGTAATGCGTCTGCTTTGGTCATGTGTACCTCCTGTCATCAGATCTGCTGTGCTAGGTCCTTTCCCATCTTTATTCCAAGCTCCTTCTACTTGATTAGCTGCAGTAGCTCCACCCCATAAAAATTCTTTTTTCATTTAAAATATTCTCCTTTTCGGTTTAAATTTTGCTTTCTTATTCTTATTTTTGATTGTTAATCTATCAAACAACCGCTTTATCCTCTATTACTGCAGCATTTTCTTGTATATACTCTTGATTATCTGCCTTTTTGAAGAATGGAAGATAGATCACATAGCTTAAAATTACTAAAAATAGTTGGAATAGGGCAACTCTCCACCCACCTTCAATAAATCCATTGACGAACAAGGGGGTCCCCATAGGAGCAATTCCTCTCAATGGTGGAAGAAATCCCATATAAGTAGCAACAATCGAGAGTGCACTTCCTATTAAAGGCGCTCCAATAAATGGTAACAATAGTGTTGTATTTAATACCATTGGTAAACCAAAAATAAGTGGTTCATTTATCCCAAATAAACTAGGAATAAACGTTAATTTCCCTAAAGTTTTGTATCTTGCTGATTTTGATCGTAACATTGCAATTGCCAATCCTATTGTGGCTCCGGTCCCCCCTGCAGCCGCATAAATCATAAGCGAGGCTGACGGAACAATTAGATTTGGCAACTCCATTCCACTTTGAAAAGCGGTCATATTTTCTATTTGCAAAGGAGTCCAAATTGCTCCCATAACTGAGTAAACCACTAGAGGCCCATGTACTCCTAAGAAAAAGAAGACACTTGTTGCAATAACGCAAATTAGAAAAGCCAACCAACTACCACCTAAAGCTGTTAATGGAGTTTGAACAATTGTAAAAACAAATTGATGAATAGACATAAATGAAGTACTTGAAAAAATTCCGCGAATAGTCAACATAATTAAGATTATTATCAAAGAAGGTATAATTGCCGCAAAAGATTTTTCTATGGTCGGCGGTACACCTTTAGGCATTTTGATATAAATCTCTTTATCTAAAACCAATGCATACACTCTAGCAGCAATAACTGCAACGATCATAGAAACAAAAAGCCCTGGTGCTCCTAACCATTGTAAGCTGATTCCCATTGTTTGGTCTTCCATCAATCCCATAGGTGTTACAATGAGAAATGACATAACAGCAATAATTCCAGCAGCAAAACCACTTTTCTTGAACGATTCAGCAAGACCATATGCAATTGAAAACACAACATAAATAGATATAACATTCGTTGTGACTTGAGCAGGTATAGATGTTAACGTTTTCAGTCCTGTGTTTACTAAAAAATCTTGGTAGACTTGCCAATTCAGTGAATCTACTAACGAAAAAATAGCTCCACCTATCAGAACTGGCATGATAGCTGCTAGTCCATTAGATATGCTCGACATATATTTATTTTTTTGAATTACTCCTGATACTTTTTGTAATTGATTACGGAAATTTTGTGCATTTTCCATGTTTTTTCCTCCTTTTTACTTTATGTACTCATCAGTTCTATTGCAGTTAATAAAACCTTTTCCCCGTCCATCATGCCATAATCCATCATATCAATAACAGTTACTGGAACAGTCTTACCGACTTTATCTTGTACATCTTCTTCAGCATATCCCATTTGAGGCCCTAGCATAATAACATCAGCAGGTAAATAGCTTTCTAATGAACCTTCACCACATGCATCAATGGATATAAGTATATCCTTTTGTTTTGCTGCTTCTTTCATTTTTTCAACAAGCATACTTGTTGAGAATCCTCCTGCACATACTAATAGAATCTTTTTTACCATCTTTTATAACTCCTTCATTTTTTCTTCTAGTTCAGCTCTTTTTTTACTTTCTTCTATTATTTCACTCGCTAACTCTTTGACTGTAATTGCGTTCATTAGGTGATCTTGAGCATGAATGATCAATAAAGTAATTTCGGTTTTTTCACCGCGGATTTCGCTTTGAATCAGTTGTGTTTGGGTGAGGTGTGCTTTAGCAATATTTTTCGCTGCTCTTTTCATTAAAACTTCTGCTTCTTCCCATTGCCCATTCCTAGCCAGCTTTATTGCCTTTAAAGATGAACTTCTTGCATCTCCGCCATTCACAATGATATTCATAATATTTTCTTCACTTGACATACTTTTCCTCCTTGTAAGATATAATTAGAAAACTTTTTTCAACTTTAAATTCCTGATTTCAGTTTTTTATGATAATTATTTAGTTCTATTTTGAATGTTTCAGAACAATAAATTTTATAAACTACCTATCCTCTTAATTATTCAGAATTCGATCAAGTTCTAACTTAAAATGTTGAAAACTATTTGCATTTATTAATACCTTTAGTGCTTGTTCATTTTCCATTAAAAATAGCAATAACTTACTTATTTCTTTGTGTAGGAATAAATATCCTGGTTGTAAATTAATTAGAAATACAATTTTCACTTCTCTTCCTTTATATTCAGAAGGTTTTTCTAATATTGCTACACTTATAGAATTTTTTATTGCATTCAAAGTTAAAGCATGTGGTCCTGCAATACCTCTTTCATAAATTGTCGAAAATTTACTTTCCCTCTTTAAGACTTCGTCTTCAAAATTCTTTGGAGCATATCCTTTTTTTATCACATCTTTTGAGAGTTCTTGTAATATTTTTTTGTAATCAGTAGTATTCGTTTTATAATATAATTCTTCAAAAAAGATGTTTTTTAGCTCAGTCTTTTTTTGTCCGCTATAAAAAACAATGCGTTCTCTTATTTGACCAATGTCTTTTTCACTAAGCCACTGTGTGATTTGAAATACTGGAACATTCTCTATCTTATTTTCTAGTGGAATTGTTGTCAAAATTAAATCCGGTGATTCATTCTTAAATCGTTCTAATTCAAAACTAGACGATGTAAAAATAATTGCATTAGGAAAAATATTTTCCAATTTTAACTTCAGCAATTGTGAGCTGCCTCCACCTGTCGAACAAACTACCACTATTCTCTTAAAATTAGCCATCTTACTCTGTTTAATTCGTTCAAAATGAGCAGCGAAATGTAACGATAAGTACCCTATTTCATCTCGTGATATTGTAAATCCTTGGTCTTCTTCTACCAACTCACTAAACCGAATAGAAAGTAAAAATACATTTGTATATTTTTTATAAATGTCGTCAATAATTGGATTATTCAATAAGAAATTGTTATACATTCTATTGAGTAATGGGTACATGTGCAATAGCAAAGATTCGTGTAACTCTTTGTCAGAAGTTAATTCTGTTAAAAATTCTTCATCGATTTTATATAAAATCAACAGGATTCTCTCCATCAATTCTTGACTTTCATTTTTCTTTAGATTACTAACAGTTGACTTACCAGATACATGAGCAGCTAATAAATTAATTTCAGATATGGGCAGCTGTATCGCGTAATGTCTTTCTATCCATCTCGATATTTTACGTGCGAACTCATAATAGACTGGCTTTAGTTTTACAGTATTGTGATCTTCCGAAATAATATTTTGGTTTTGTACTCGATATAATAAAATAATTATATGATTGACTACGTTCTCAAATGCAACATCTGACATTTTCAAATTCTGTTCTATCAAGCTCTCTTTCAGAACTGTTCTTAGGCCCTCACTATCAAACTGCCGTACGAAACGATAATATTCTTGTGCCGGTTCGAAGAAAAAATCGGAACCTAAAACATATTTTGAAAATACTTTACGGTAATCAGATTCTTTTCCGATAATTCTTATTCCATAATGTGCCTTTCTCTGAAGCTCAAGATTTTCTTGATTTAATATCTCCTCTACTTTTTTAAAATCTCGAATAATAGTTGCTCGACTCAAACTTAATTTCTCAGCGATTTCTTCATAAGTGAAAACTTTTTTTGCTTGAAGAATATTAAATAGAATCAACCGGATGCGATCTTCCATATTGTATAAATCAACGTCAGATTCATCTATTCTCTCAATAAAATTTTCAAATAACTTCACCTTAGAAATATTTAAAAAATATCCTTTACCCTTGATAAGTTTAATTTTAAATCCGTATTTTTCACCTTCTTGATTCGTTTCCCGAATTAGGCGCCTAATATAACTTTCTGATAAATTCATCTCCTTTATCAATAAAGATTTTGATACAATTTCACCTGGTCTGCTCAAAAAAATATTAATCAAGATGTTTGTCTTCATATCTTTATCTCCTTACATTGCTATAGTAGCATTCTATATGCTCTTTAAAAATAATCAAATGTATCATTCCAACTGATACATTTGATTATTTTTATTCGCTCTTTAATTTAAAAAAAGTAATTTAATACACAATCACTTTTTTTTAAATATACAATTCCACCTCTGTATTTGTAGTAGGGCGCAATTTTTGTTAAGCTTCCCTCTATGATACTTCTGCCAACTTATATATTGAATATGGATATTCCTTTACTAACTTTCCTTGCACTGCTTCTAGCCTATCCTATTTATCTTTATTTTATTCGCAAATCTCTCTTTTTTTTATGACGTGTTAAAGTACTTTTACTAATTCCCATCATTTTTTCTACTTCTGTATAAGAATTACTCTCGAGAAGTTTCATCGCCAGATCAATTTGCTGTTGAGAATACTTTTCAGGTCGTCCTTCCCTAAAATTTGGACGTTGTCTAGCAATCTCTTTCCCTTCTTGTGTTCTTTCCACAATCAAATCACGCTCAAAATCCGCGAATGCACTAAAAATAGTGAAGATTAACCGCCCAGTGGAAGTGTTCTCAATTACTCCCAAGTTTAATACATTAATCTTAACTCCTTTTTCGAAGAGTAGTTTAATCGTGCTTAAAGCGTCTTGAGTACTACGAGCGAAACGATCTAGTTTTGTTACAACCAATGTATCTCCAGATTGAATTTTTTGTAGTAACTTCTGAAATTCAGGACGATCTTTTTTCGTGCCGGTAATCTTTTCAAAATAAATCTGGTCACAATTCTCTTCTTCCAATTGACGCATCTGTCCTTCTAAATCCTGATGACGAGTACTCACCCGTGCATACCCATATTTCATGTTTTTACGCCCTCTTTCCTATCTCTTTTTTGACCATAAGTTATGACAACGTCGTATGTATTGATTTTACTGGGTTTTAAAATCGCAGTCAATACTCTTAAGTTTTGGTTATGTTTTGGTTTCATTAGTAGTAGAAATAAACAACCCTAAAGCTGATTCACAATAGAAATCCACTTTAGGGTTGTTTATATTTGATTATAGTAAGCTCCGTTATAATAGCTATTCCACTAGTGATTCATAAATAAGATTTTTTACTGAGCGTATATCGAATGAGATAACAATATTTGTCATTCATTGAGAATAAAAAAACTTAACTGAATATTTTCTTACCTTATTTTACCACTGAGCATCATGGAGTAATCTTGTGTTAATTTTTGCTTTGGTAATGGGACATCTCACAATATGCATTAACTCCTATTTTCCCTGCTAGGGAAAGGAGAATAACAATTACAGGGGCAATTACAACTGCCGAGGCTCCAATTTGTGAGCCGATTGCAGTCGAGATTGAGGATACAATAAATGTTTTTATACCGTCATGAACATTTATTTGAGTTTTAATTTCATTTCTTTGCTCGTCATATTTGGGATTGCCACAGATAAAATTTGTGAATTCAATTTTTACATAATCAAAATAGCTCTTTTTAGAATTATCGGCACTAAAAGGAGAAGTAGTCTTAAATGAAGAGTCAATCCAGTTTTGTGCAACATCTTCTTCAGGCAATTTTAAAAGTAAAGGAATCAGAGATTGCTGTTGATAATCGGGTAGTGAGGAGAGCCACTCATCTTTTGTAGTATTTTGAATAATTTCCTGCAGTGAATCCATTTCAATACATCCCTTCAAGATAATGTGCTGAGACTGCGTGTGTTGTCTGGTTTAAACTTTGGGGATCGATACCACCTAAACTGATTCCTGCTTCATTAGTAGGTACATACGCTCCTACTAATAAGGCTATGACCTTACCAGTAGACATATCAAGTATAGGCCCTCCAGATTGGCCGGGCCTAGCCTGTATATTTATGACAATATGTTTAGAAGGTAAAGATCCATTTTCTAATAGTATTTTAGCGCCTACAATTGTCTCTTGTTGAGTTAAAACAACTCTGCCATGTTCAGAATGAGGATATCCGAAAATCGCTACCATTTTACCAGGAGAAATTTCATCAGTACTCCCTATTTGAAAACCATTTATCTTGAATTCCTCTGATTTAAAAACAATTAAATCAAGTAATGGATTAGCGGCTACTATAGAAACCCCACTGAAACGAAATTTTGGATTTACAGTATTTTGATACCCGTTCTGAAATTGATCATTTAGACAAATAACTATATCGTTATCTGAACCATTGAAATTATGGGCTACAGTGGCAAAATAACCCGGCTTACCTAGGGCGAAACATGTCCCTATAGGCATTAACTGATTATCTTTTACTTTTGCTATAATAAACACTTTGTCCATAATCTGATTAAAATGCATAATAGTCTTTCACACTCCTATAATACTTTTTATAATAAACTTCTACACTAATTCAAAAATCTCACAATATTTATTATACACTTATAAACCACATAAATAACACATTAGAATTAACATTTTACAATTGTCTGATTTGGGCACACCCTAATAAGACATATAAAAAAGAATCAATGAAATTAATATCTTTCGCATTAACTTCATTTATAAAAAACAAACAGTAGATTTTCAAATAAATTATATGGTATAATTAACTAAATTAGTAAAAGTAGGAGCACCCTTACCTTTTAAGTAGGGAACGATAAAG
>NZ_JBHFIG010000008.1:0-50765 GCF_057334175.1 Desemzia sp. AGC72 | reverse complement strand
TGTTACTCGATATTTTCCAACCATTTTTCAGCAATCAATCCATGTCCTGCTACTGTTGGGTGCACGCCATCTTCACCTGTTAAATATTGGAAGCTGTGCTTGATGCCGTAAGCATTCAATGGACCATCCAACGCTATAAATTCTGTCTGGAATTCTTTCGCTAGTTTGCGGATGATCTGGATACGCTGGTCTAAATCAACTCTCCATTTTGTACGATTTTCTGGATATGGTAAGACAAAAGGTTCCATCAAAACGATTCGTGCAGCTGTTTCTTCTTTTATGCGTTTCAACACTTCACGGTAGTCTTGTTCAAATTGAACCATCACTTCTTTTGAACCTAGAGCTGGCGAGTTTTCGATGTGCCAAGTATCGTTTATTCCGATTAGGATAGACACTACAGTAGGCTCCAATGCAATACAGTCTTCATCTAATCGATTCTTCAAATCTGCTATTTTATCTCCACTGATCCCGCGATTTAAACACGTCAAATTCAACTCAGGGTATGTTGCTTGCAGCTTGCCAGCAGTCATCAACGCATAACCTTGACCTAAATGATCATATTCTTCGCGGTTTCTCCCTACATCTGTAATACTGTCACCATAAAATAAAATTTTGTCATTTTGCAGTAGTTTCATTCTTGGTCCCCCTGATTTTATTACTTTGTTGTACATAATTATAGACAGCCCCAATCAAATTGGCTTCACTTTTAAAATAGCATGTTTCTACTTTAGGAACAAATGGAGCAATACCAACTTGTTTCAAAATAAGTTCGAAGCGCTTCTCCAATTGCTCTAAAATATCTGGTTTATTGGATACACCCCCACCAAGCAAAACCAAATCCGGATCATAACTATACTGCAAGTTGTAGATTCCACGTGCTAGAGAATGATAAAAGACTTCTGCTTCTTCTGCAGCTATTTCATCTCCTGTTTCAGCTAATCGGAAAACCTCTTCCCCGTTTACAGTCCCTATAGGATACCCTTTTCGTTCGCAATAACGTTGTGCCATTTTCACGGCCGTTCCTAATTGACTGAACGTTTGAGTCTCATTCAACAGCATAAATCCAAATTCCCCACCAAATAAGTGAGCTCCGTGCTGCACTTCTCCGTTGATGATCACAGAACCGCCTATTCCTGTGCCGACAACGACCATCAATACATTATCTAGCCCTTTAGCTGATCCTTTCCATACTTCGGCCAGGGCAGCACAATTCGCGTCATTCTCCAAAGCCACTTCACAGCCAAATACCTCTTCCAATTCATCATAAATTGGAAAATGATGCAGGTACGGTAATGCACTAGCTCCTTCAACAACTCTAGCAGCTTGATTGACCGCCCCAGGAGAACTGATTGCCACGCCATCTACCACATACCGTTCTGAATACTTTTCTTTTACTCTTCTCAACTCTTGTTTCATGCTGACCCATGTTGTCGGCGAAGGGAAACTGCCTTTTTCAATCAAATTATCTTCTTGCCAGAAAGCATGTTTTACAGATGTACCTCCAATATCAAATACTGCTAATCCCATTAGTTTACCTCCGAATCATTTTTACTGGTCAAATAGAAAATGTTGCTCGTGAAATCTCCATGGCGATTAAAAGTCCAGTTTTCGCCTCGATCAGCCGTCACATCATCCGCAAAAATCAAGCCTGCAGCCATCAGGTCGTCTCCATAACGTTCCTGATGCATAGGATGCACCGCATAGCGTTTTTCAGTGTCTAATCCCGTCAGTACCAATCGTTCATAAGCTGGGTTTGGTGTTCCTAAAACTTGATAAAAGCCTACGACAGCTTCTGTTTGATTTCTTGAAACGATCATCCAGGCCGTATGGTTTCCTTCAAACGGTGATTTCAAACGATAAAAATCTCCTTGTTGAATCAACTTACGGTGTTTTTTAAAGAACTGGATATGCTGCTGGATTGATTCAATTTCTTCGTGGCTGAGCATCGTAATATCTAACTCATATCCAAATGTTCCAAAATAAGCTACATGAGAACGCATATCCATTGATGTCATCCGACCTACTTGATGATTAGGAACTGCTGAAACATGGCTTCCGATACTGGAGATTGGATAAACCATCGAAGTTCCATATTGAATCTTCAATCGTTCCACTGCATCTGTATCATCGCTCGCCCAAGCTTGTGGCGCATAATACAACATACCCGGGTCATTACGTGCACCGCCGCCAGCACAAGATTCAAACAGAATTTCTGGATACTTAGCAATCAATCGTTCATACAAATCATAAACACCTAATATATACCGGTGATAAATTTCCCCTTGCCGGTCCGCTGGCAACCTGATTGAGAAGGCTTCTGAAATGTAACGGTTCATGTCCCATTTGATATAATCGATGTGAGAACCTTCAATGATCGCGTCCATTTGCTGAAATAAGTTATCTACCACTTCTGGGCGAGAAAAATCCAACACAAATTGGTTTCGCCCATGAGAAACATTTTTCCCGGGTACTTGAATGATCCAATCGGGATGCTTTTCATAAAGAGTCGTGTCCTTGTTGACCATCTCAGGCTCAAACCATAACCCGAACTTCAGTCCTAATTGATGGATTTTTTCTGATAACCCTTTTATCCCATTCGGCAACTTCGATTCGTCTTCAAACCAATCTCCTAGAGAAGTTGAATCATCATTTCGTTTATTGAACCAGCCGTCATCCAACACAAACAGTTCTACTCCTAATTCAGCAGCATTCTCTGCGATCTCCAAAATTTTATTTTCGTTAAAATCAAAATAGGTCGCTTCCCAGTTATTGATCAATACTGGGCGTTCTTTATCTCTCCAGACACCTCTGGCTAATCGAGTTCGATAAAGCTCATGAAAAGCCTGACTCATGCCATTTAAACCTTTATCAGAATAGACCATGACAGCTTCAGGAGTTTGGAAAGAAGCTTTGGGATCCAACTGCCAATTGAAGCGGAACGGATTGATTCCAATCATTGCTCTCGTCACGTGGTACGTATCAACTTCTACTTGTGCAGAAAAATTCCCACTATAGACCAAACTGAATCCATAAACTTCTCCTGCCGTTTCCGTACTATCTGGACGGACTAAAGCCATAAACGGATTATGAGCATGACTGCTTGCACCTCTGGCACTGGATACAGATTGCAGCCCTGTATGAAGAGCTTTACGTTCAACATGAGTTTCTCTTGCCCAGGCTCCATTTAAATGCAGCAAATCATAGTTAGCATCTGGCAAATCGATACTCGCACTCATCGTATTCTCCAATTCAACACTCTCTAAGCCATGATTGATAAAACGAGTGCTGCGAGCAATTACAGGCAGCGCTTTAAAAATAGTGTAATTCAAGTGAACTTCTAGTCCAGAATAAGCGTCTTTTAAAATTACTGTTAACGTTTCTGCTTCTGATTCTTCTTCAACATATGTAGCTGGCAATCCTTCTAAAACCGGTTTTCCTTTCATTACTTTGTGAGAAGAATATTCCAAGTGGGTCACCCGGTCTCCTAATGGCCATTTTACTTGGTGAGCAGGATATCTGAAATCTGTCGTCCCAAATCCTGGGTATTCTTGCTTGATGTGTTCCAGAGCTGAGGTATGATCTCCTTCATATAAATTATTTGCCGGACGATTTTCCCGCTCTACTAAATAAGAAAATGATTCTCTATGTTTGATGCTCTTACCGAAAAATAATTGCTCCAGTTGTTTGATTTTAGGTTCTACTCTAAAAATATAACTCATTTGACCGTTGCTTAAATGAAATTCTTTGGCTTCTTCATTGATGTGAATCAACTGCATGTTTTCCATTGAGAAATCCCCCGCTTTTTCCTTCATTTGATAATACAACGCTTCGCATTTAAATCGCTTTCATTTATGTGGTTGGTAATAGTAGTACACAAATTATATTATACATATTTTTTTATTCAAAGATAGGTTTTTTAGACTATTTGTATATACTAATTAAAAGATTGCTGTTCTGACGGAAAGGCTCCTGTATTTCTACTCTCATTTCTACTCTTTCAAAAAAGTTTTTATTAAGCTGATAAGCCTGTTTTAGAGCTGTAACTTTTTTATATTCTTCACTCATATTGGAGTCAAATATAGTACCAAAAAAAGAACAATAAGGAAAAATTCCCCTATTGTTCTTTACGTTTTACCAAACTGCTATATGCCCGTCTGCTCTCGGCTCAGTCCCTCCGACGAGCACTCCATTTTCCTGTCGCAAAATGATTTGCCCCCTGCCAAAAGATGCCGTACTCGTAGCAATCTCCACCTCATGCCCTCTCTTTAACAAATCTTGAATGATTGGATAAGGGAATTGTGGTTCAACGAGGATCTTTTTCTCCTCCAACCATTGCCAGCGCGGAGCATCCAAAGCGTCTTGAGGATTCAATTGAAAGTCGATCATACTGCTTAGGACTTGAAGGTGAGCTTGGGGCTGCATCCCTCCGCCCATGATGCCGAATGGTCCGATAGGCTTTCCGTTGTGAGTGATAAACGCGGGAATGATCGTATGGAAAGGTCTCTTACCAGGGACCAATACATTTGGATGGTTTTCATCTAATGAAAATTGATTACCTCGATTGTGCAAGCTGATTCCAAGACCAGGAACAACTGACCCGGAACCAAATCCCGCGTAGTTGCTTTGGATATAAGAAACCATATTCCCCTCACTGTCAGCAGCAGCCAAATAAACCGTTCCGGGGTTGTCAAATTTTCCAGGTTCAGGTAAAAGAGCTTTTTTAGTAATTAGACCAGCCCTGCTGGTGGCATATTCCTTAGACAGCATATCTTCAATTTTTGTTCTCATCGAACGAGGATCAGAAATATAGTGCAGTCCATCGCTGAAAGCTAACTTGATGGCTTCTATTTGCTTGTGATAAGTATCTGGACTCTCTTTATCTTTCAACGTCAACTCTTCTAAAATATTCAACGCCATCAATACAATGATCCCTTGTCCGTTTGGCGGCATTTCCCATATTTCATATCCTTTATAAGCAGTTGAAAGAGGGGTGATCCATTCCAATTGATGTTTCTTTAAATCTTCTTTTCGTATGTAGCCGTCATACTTTTTGGAAAAAGCATCGATTTCATCTGCGATCCAACCGGTATAAAAAGCCTCAGCATTAGTAGCACCAATCTCGCGCAACGTTTTTGCGTGACCTTTTGAAGACCACATTTCTCCTGCTTGAAGAGGTTTTCCGTCTGGACAAAAAGTGTCAAACCATGTTTGAAGAACCGGATAGTCTTTCAATTGTTTAGAGAATATTTGATAAGTCCTTTCCCAAGATTCTGCTATCTTACTGGTTACTGGATGCCCTTCTTCTGCTATGATGGCTGCAGGTTCCATCACTTCACTGAGCGATAGTCGTCCGAATTTGTTGACCAATTCTGCCCATCCTTTAGGTACTCCTGGAACAGTTACCGGTTCTAATCCATATCGCGGAATCTCTGTACCTTTTTGCTGGAAGGCCTCTCGCTTCATCAATTCAGGTGCAGCTCCACTTGAATTGAGTCCATACATCTCTCCTTTATACCAAATGATCGCAAAACTGTCGCCGCCGATTCCGTTCGCAGAAGGTTCAACAACTGTTAATGCCGCTGCTGCAGCGACAATTGCATCAATTGCATTACCGCCTTTTTTCAACACTTCCAGCCCAGCTTGTGAAGCTAGGGGATGCGTGGTTGAAACCATCCCTTTTTTCCCGTAAACCAATTCTCTTCTAGATGAATAATGAAAAGTTCCACTATCATATTTCATCAAATTCCCCCTAATTATTTGTGAAGTCGTTATTCGTATCCCTATATAATAAAAAGATAGATTCATTAAAGACCATTTGTATCAGTCTTTAATGAATCTGTTGTTTAGCCGTCCCTATTAAATATGGAATGGATTAATTTTGTACTACTTCGATTTTGTAGCCATCTGGGTCCATGATGAAGAAATAAGTAGCAGCTCCATCAGAAAGACCTTTGATATCTGTAATATCGCAGTTTTTACTTTTGTATTCTTCATGAACTGCATTTAGATCATCTACACCTATAGCGATGTGTCCGTAGCCATTTCCTAAGTCATATTTTTCCGCACTATAGTTGTAAGTCAATTCCAACTCATAACCGCCTTCTTCAAAGGCTAAATAAACTAAAGTGAATTTGAAATCAGGATAGTCTAAACGACGAGCTTCTTTCATCCCTAAAATTTCTGTATAAAATTGAACTGATTTTTCTAAATCTTGTACTCTATAGCACGTGTGGATCATTTTTGTACTCATATTATCCTTCTCCTTCTCGAATAAATTGCTCTTACCTGTTTTATTTTAACCCAACTCTATAAAACTTTCAAAAATGTTCGTTTAAGTTTAAAAATTTACTCATGCAGCTCCAGCGGTAAACCGTCTGGGTCTTTAAAAAAGGTGTATTTGCCGCCCGTAAATTCATCAACTCGAATCGGTTCAGTTTCAATCCCCTTTTGATTCAATTCTTTTACCGTTTCTTCAATGTCATCCGCGTAAAAACACAAGTGTCTCAACCCGACAGCTTCTGGACCACTTTGTCTTTTTGGTGGGTTTGGAAAAGAAAACAATTCTATCTCGCTGTCTCCTATTTTCAAGTCCAACTTGTAAGAGTCCCTCTCTTCACGATAGTTTTCACGGATAATCTCCAGTCCTAGCAGCTCTGTATAAAAATGTTTCGATTTTTCGTAATCAGACGCAATAATAGCGACATGATGAATGTTTTTTAAGTTCATTTAATTTCCTCCTGCAATAAAAAGCTCTTCATTCAGTATATTGAATGAAGAGACCAATTGATAGAATGTTATTTTTTCGTCTCGTTTAAAATAGCATCGATTTCATTCAATTCTTCAGCTGTGAAATGAATGTTGTCCAAGGCTTTTACGTTGTCTTCCAATTGAGCAACACGACTTGCACCTATTAATACACTGGTAACTTTTTGGTCGCGCAAGATCCAAGCTACAGCCATTTGAGCTAATGATTGTCCACGTCGTTTGGCAATCTCATTCAAAGCTCTCGATTTTGCGATATTTTCATGAACTTGGTCTTCTTGTAAAAACGGACTTGAAGAACGTCCAGCTCGCGAATCTTCTGGGATTCCATCTAAATAACGGTCTGTTAATAATCCTTGCGCTAATGGACTGTAAGCGATTGTTCCGGTCCCGTTCTCACTCAAAACGTCTTGCAATCCGTCTTCGATCCAACGGTTGAACATGCTATATGAAGGTTGGTGGATAATGAACGGTGTCTTGAGTTCTTTAAAGATAGCGCTGATTTCGGCAGTTTGTTCTGCAGAGTAATTAGAAATCCCAATATACAAAGCTTTTCCTTGGCGCACCATCAAATCTAATGCTTGAGCAGTCTCTTCAAATGGTGTATTGACATCTGGTCTGTGAGAATAAAAGATATCTACATAATCCAATCCCATGCGGTTTAAGCTTTGGTCAATACTGGCCGTCAAGTTTTTTTTCGATCCGAACTCTCCATAAGGACCTGGCCACATATAATACCCAGCTTTGCTGGAAATAATCAATTCATCACGATACGGTTTTAAATCTTTTTCAAAAATTCTACCGAAGTTTTCTTCAGCACTTCCAGCTGGAGGACCGTAGTTATTTGCCAAGTCAAAATGAGTGATTCCTAAGTCAAATGCTCTTGTGACAATAGCTCGACTTTTATCAAATAAATCTACGTCTCCAAAGTTGTGCCACATTCCTAGCGAAACAGCTGGTAATTTCAATCCGCTTTTTCCTACTCGATTATAGATCATTTTATCGTAACGATTTTCTGCTGCTTGGTAACTCATTTTATCTCTCCTTCAATCTTCTTTATTTTTTAATAAACAATACACTTATTTATCCAAAAAGAGCTCTTCTTTGTTCCGCCAAGGCTTCAGCAAACAACTGGATCGTCATAGCTCTTTTTTTGTTGTTCTCTATATTTGGGATCAACATGACTTCATCAGCTGAATATTCTTTAGCTAATTTGCTGACTTTTTCCACTACTTCATCCCCAGTACCAATGATAGCACGATTTGGGTCTCTTTCTCTATCAGATGCCTGCTGCAATTCATCCCAATGATTGAAATCTTTCTTTAATTGTTCGATTTCTTGTGGTGTATTACCAATAGCGACAAAAACAGCCAGCATAACGTGGGCCTTTTCCAACACATTAGATTGGACAAAATGTTCTTGATAGTAACGGATTGCCTCTTTTAATTCATCGGATGAATTCAAATAATATGGTGCGAAAAAACCTGCACCGATTTCTGCTGTTATGGGTGTATTTCTTGGGCTATTATTGATAATAAAAACTTCAGGTGTTCCATTTTTCATTAGAGACATATAAGCATTGCCAGCTTTTGTATGATTGGTTTTCTCAAGCAACCTTTGAACTTCTTTCATCTCTTGTTCAAATTGACGGTAGTCTGATGGAGCTTCATTCAACTTTTTCGAAAACCATCTTTTTCCGTCAGCTTGCCCTACTCCTACATCAATTCGGTTGTCTCTAACAACAGCCATCGTTTTAAAGGTATCGACGATTTTTTCTCCATTATAGTAAGGCAACATGATTCCTGCAGATCCAATCCGAATCTCATCTGTCGCAAGTGCCAAATGAGCCATGATCAATTCTGGTGTACTGCCGACCAGAACTGAATTGGCCTCATTTTCTGAAATCCAAAAACGATGGTAATCCATAGATTCTGTCAATCTCGCCAATTTGATTCTTTCATTGAGATTTTTCTTTGCTGAAACAGTCGTTTCTTGAGAAGAAAAATCTAATATACTATATTTCATATGAACACCCCATCATACTAGAATTCTTTTTTTATTATACCATTAAAGAATCCGTTTACACATTTTTTGAGAACTTTTTCGTTGTTTCCTTATCTTATAAGCATTCTTAGTTCCTTTTTTAATTTTTAAAAAAAGGAGAGTGTTTTTGTTGAAGTATTGGCAAGAATAAGAGATAATGAAGGTGTAATAAAAATAAATAGATTTCACTTTAAGTGCAGCAGGATCGAAGGATTTTTAGGAGAGAGGATGAGAAATATGAACACAGAAACATTGATTTTCAGTTCAGGATTCATGATGTTTGTAACCTCAGCACTTTTCCTGCGTGCCCACTTTTCTATGTTAAAAAGAAAAGCTGTTCGCGTACGCGTACAAGCCCGTGACTCTGTAGACAGACGATACAATAACCTCAGATAAATGAAGCAGTCTTTAGCCTTGTGCTAGAGGCTGTTTTTTTAAAAACATAGAATAAAGGAGTGGTCAAATGGTCAACCAAGCGCATCCCTTTAATGAACTTATCTCATCTATGTTATTGGATTTATTCGCTAGACGTAATAAACCTCCAAATCATTCACTATACGGGGGAAAATCATTTTATTAATCGTCCGGTTTCGTATACTTAATTAAAAGGAGGGGATTGTCATTAATCTTTTGAGTTTTTATTCCAAAAAGAAAGGTTAAGGTGATCCAACTATCTCGTCCGGCTGTACGTTAACAGCTGAATGATCGGTAACATAGAAAAAATTTTATACGCTAATCAAAAGAGCAGATTAATTTTCTGCTCTTCTTTTATTTCTTATATGGTTAGATAGTAATTGCATCACTTTATTTTACTAACCAACTGGGCACTCTCTAACACAACAGAGTCTTTTTAAATGTGCTTTGGAAATGTCTTCTTCAGAATAATGAATAGCTTTTGCTAATCCTTTGTTTAACTCACCAAATAAAGACATTCTATCCCCAGCTGTAAATATCTTTCAAAATCAATACTTGTTTAGCCAACTTGTTCCGTTCTTCTTTTATAAGATTTTCTGAATCAGATAGGTAAATGAATTCTCTTTTTTATTTTGCAAAAGACCCGTATACTAGTAGTAATAGTGTTTTAATTCAGACTGCGGAAGGAATTTTAATTAAATGAATATTTCAGGAATTATTATCGGGCAAATGAGCATTATGTTTTTGTTGATTTTCTTTGGCTATTTTTTAATGAAGAAGAGCATTCTAAACGATGATGGAACTCAACAAATAGCTAATATGCTGACCAAATACATAACACCTATCATTTTGATCAATGCATTTACACAAGATTTTGAGTCCAATCAAATAGGTTTGCTGTTAATGACTATGGGAGTCTCTTTTTTACTGCTTTCTTCAAGAGCTTTTTTAAATCATTTCCTTTTGAAAAAAGAGCAACGGACCGATAAATTTGCAGCTACATTTTCCAATTCAAATTTTATGGGAATACCTTTGGTGATGTCTGTTTTGGGGTATGAAGGAGTCTTCTTTATGACTGGGTTTATGGTGGTATCCATCACTTTTCAATGGACTTATGGCATCTATACCGTTACTGGAGACAAAAGAATGGTTCAGTTGAAAAATGCTTTGCTTAACCCAGCATTTATAGGTTTATATATTGGGTTATTTTTCTATCTAACTCAAATCCCTTTGCCTTTTGTGATCTTTGAAGCATTCAATGATTTGAGTTCGTTAAATACTCCTTTAGCCATGATTTTATTAGGAAGTTACATCGCTAAAAGCAACTTGATCGATATCTTCAATTCAAAAGCGGCTTATTGGGCAACTTTCTTGAGATTGGTCCTTTATCCTTTAGTAGGAACGTTTATTTTATGGATATTGCCGATTGATAATTATTTGATCTTAATGGTTCTGACAATAGCCTCAGCGGCACCTTCAGCCATCAATACTGCTCTCTTTTCTCAAATATATGGCGGAAATTATGAGTACGGGGCTAGGATCGTTGTCTTATCCACACTACTTTCCATCATCACTCTTCCAATAACATTGACGATTTCGAATATGTTGTTTTCTTGAGTAACATTAAAGGTTTAACTAAAATATGCGTAAACTATTGTAAATAAAATACTCCAACTATTCGACTCCTACTTTTTAGAAGTCGTTAAACAGTTGGAGTATTTATTCTTTTTTATTTGATTACAATTGTTTCCAAGTCAACCATCTTTGCCCAATCTTGAATTTGTTCTACTGTTAAAACTAATGATACTACTGTATGGTGTCCGCCACCTGATTGAATCCATTTAGTGATACCTTCTTTAAAGTTAGGTTTAGGTGTCCACAATACTCTGGCTACAGGCAGTTTTGGTGCCTCTTGAGTTGGAACCTCAGCCTCTACAGCATTGATCAAAAGTCTATAATGAGTTCCCAAATCTAACATTGAAACTACGACTCCATTTCCTGCTGCTCCATCAAATACTAAACGAGCAGGGTCTTCTTTATCACCAATGCCAAGTGGTTCAACGACAATTTTCGGTTTACTACTTGCTAAAGTCGGATCAACTTCTAACATATGAGATTGTAAAATCATTTCTTTTCCTTCTGTTAAATCATACGTGTAATCTTCCATAAATCCCGTCTGCTTATTTTTTGACATAATTTTCATTAACCGATCTAATGCTGCCGTCTTCCAGTCGCCTTCGCCAGCAAATCCGTAACCTTCAGCGTTTAATCGTTGAACAGCCATCCCAGGCAATTGCTTCATACCATGTAAGTCTTCAAAATTAGTAGTAAATGCTGTGTATCCTCCTGCTTCAAGGAATCTGCGTAAAGCAATTTCGATTTTAATTTGTTCTTTTACGTGTTCTTCATAGTATGCTGGTTCATTATTTCCCAATTCAAAATCATATAATTTTTCGCACTCTTCATAAGTAGCATGAATCTCTTCAGAGGTTACTTTTTTCATTTCTGCTACTAAATCTCCAATACCATAGTAATCTACAGTCCAACCAAATTGTATAGAAGCCTCTACTTTATCGCCTTCTGTTACAGCAACATGTCGCATATTGTCACCAAATCGTGCCACTTTGATATTTTGACTTTCAATAAATCCGATAGCTGAATCCATCCATAAGGCAATATCTTGTTGAACAGATCTATTTCCCCAATACCCTACGACAATTTTATTGTTTTTCTTCAGTCTTGCATTTATGAACCCATATTCGCGATCTCCATGAGCTGATTGGTTTAAGTTCATAAAATCCATGTCAATAGTATCCCAAGGAATTTTTTCGTTAAATTGTGTCGCTAAGTGAAGTAATGGTTTTTGCAGCAATTTAGTTCCAGCTATCCACATTTTAGCAGGAGAAAATGTATGCATCCATGTTATCACACCGGCAACGTTATCCTGGTAATTCACTTCTTTCATAACATTTTTGATTTCATCCGAAGTTGTGACCAGCTCCTTAAAAACCATTGGATAAGGCAAGATACCGCTCTTATTTAATCCTTTGACCATTTCATCAGCATGCTCTTTAACTTGATTTAACGTTTCTTCACCATATAAATTTTGACTCCCAACTACAAACCAGAATTCTTTTGCATTTGTTTTCAACATATTGATTAGCTCCTCTATTTTTTAATTTGTCCATAATAGGCATTTTTTCCATGTTTCCGCTTAAAATGTTTATCTAGCAGTACTTGATCCATACGAATATCAAATGGATTCAATTGCAGTGAGTGATATGTCATCTCAGCAACTTGCTCTAGTACTACTGCATTATGGACAGCATTTTCCGGAGATGTTCCCCATGTAAATGGTCCATGGTCATTTACAAGTACTCCAGGTAATTCATCTGGTGATAATCCCTTTTCTTGGAATGTCTCAATAATCACAGTGCCAGTTTGTTTTTCATAATCAGTTGTAATTTCATCTTCCCTCATTGCACGTGTAATCGGGATATCGCCATAAAAGTAATCTCCTTGGGTTGTACCGGCTGCCGGAATTGCGCGTCCAGCTTGTGCAAATGAAACGGCCCACGGTGAATGTGTATGTACAATACCTTTTATGGAAGGAAAGGCCTTATACAATTCAATATGGGTAGCGGTATCGCTAGAAGGATTCATTTTTCCTTCTACAATGCTTCCTTCTAAATCTACTATCACCATGTCTTCTGGTCGTAATTTATTATATTCTACTCCACTCGGTTTAATGACAATATGACCACTTTCTCTGTCAATACCACTAACGTTTCCCCAAGTAAAGGTGATTAATTGATACTTAGGTAACAGCATATTAGCTTCATAGACTTTTCTTTTCAATGTTTCTAACATGACTAATCTCCTTTATTAACTTACTTTTTAACTAAGATAATCAATTGCTGCTTGTTCTATAGGCAAGCCCATTTTATAACGTTCCATAAATATTTCAAATCCAGCTACTTCTTCTGCAAGAGGTTCAATAGTTGTTCCTTTGTCTTCTTTAAAAACTTTATTTTCCAGAAAATCAGCCAATGTTTCATTATTTTCTTTTTGGCGTAGATAGGCAGCCAACAAAGCAATGCCCCATGCTCCACCTTCTCCTGCAGTATGCATCACTGTCACTGGCGCATCCATTACTGATGCCATAACACGCTGACCAACTTCTTTAGTTTTAAAGATTCCTCCATGGCCAACAATTTTATTTATATTTATTTTTTCTTCTTTTGTTAAAATGTCCATCCCAATTTTCATAGCCCCGAATGCTGTATACAAATTAACGCGCATAAAGTTTGCAAGAGTAAATTTACTATCTGGTTGCCGTACAAATAGAGGTCTTCCTTGATTTATATGTGTAATATTTTCGCCCGAATAATACCCGTATGATAGTAACCCACCGCCATCTAAATCACCTTTTAAAGCTTCGTTGAACAACAAACTGAACAACTCATTCTTATCCAATTTCAATCCTGCAGCAGCAGAAAATTCTGTAAATAGATCTATCCAGGCATTTACGTCAGAAGAGCAATTATTGGTGTGTACCATTGCTACTAAATTGCCCGAAGGTGTTGTCACTAAATCGATTTCGGGATGAACTTTTTGTAGTTCTTTTTCTAAAACAATCATGGCGAACGCAGAAGTTCCAGCTGAAACATTACCAGTCTTTTTGGACACACTGTTTGTTGCAGTCATACCCGTTCCAGCATCTCCTTCTGGAGGACAAATCGGAATTCCTGCTTCTAGTTTACCTGAAGGATCTAATAATTTCGCACCCTCTACCGTTAAGGAACCAGCATTATCACCGGCAAATAAGATGTTTGGCAGTATACTCTCAAGTTGCCATGTGTATCCCTTATCTCTAATAAGTTCATTATATTGGCGAAACATTTCCGGATGGTATCCTCTAGTTGTATTATCGATTGGAAACATCCCTGATGCGTCTCCTACGCCGATAACTTTCTTTCCAGTCATTTTCCAATGAACATAGCCAGCAAGCGTAGTTAAAAAATCAATCTCTTTTACATGCTCTTCATTATTCAATATAGCCTGATGTAAGTGAGCAATGCTCCAGCGTTGCGGTATAGGGTAGTTGAAAAGTTTAGTTAGTTCTTTTTCTGCTTGCCCAGTCATTGCATTTCGCCATGTTCGAAATGGCACCAATAGACTTTCTTGTCTATCAAAAGCTAAATATCCATGCATCATTGCACTAAACCCAATAGACCCAACAGAAGTCAATACTTCATCGTACTGTTCTTTAACCTTATTAGCCATTGCTTGATAGCTTTCTTGTAACCCCTTCCAAACGTTATCAAGCGAATAAGTCCAAATTTCATTTTCTAACTGATTTTCCCATTCAAAACTTCCTGAAGCAATTGTTTGATAATGAGAATCAATTAATATGGTTTTGATTCTAGTAGATCCTAATTCGATACCAAGAGAAGTTTGGTTACTTAAAATATCTTTTTTGGCTTTTTCTATTTTACTGTTCAAAACATCTCCACTCCTTATCCATTCTATAAATAGAAAGCGCTATCATCTGTACAACAAAAATTATACCTTTTTTGTACGTACACGTCAACGTTTTTTTTTAAAACGTACGTACAAAAAAGGTATAATTCGTTTTTTCCTTTTTATTCTATCCATTTGCTTAATTCTCAATTTATATTTTGTTTTTGCTTGTAGAAGAACGAACAATCAACTCAGGTTCATACACAATAGATTCCTGTTTGAAAGAATTCTTCTCAATAGCTTGTATGATCCAGTTTGCTGCATCTCTTCCGAGTTGTTCTTTCGGATGATTGATTGAAGTCAACTTTACATCTGTGGCAGTACTTAAGAAGGAATTATCGTGACTGACGATGGAAATATCTTCAGGTATCCTTTTCCCTATAGCTTGAATACGTTCTATGACTTTTACAGCAATCTGATCGTTATAGCAGACAAATGCAGTGGGCGAATTATCCAGTTGCAATACTTGATCTATTTTACTAGTCAATTTGTCAATGTTTTCAGTATCAAAAGTAATCATTAAATTTCCGTCAAAAACCTTATTAACATTACTATGCGCTCTCACAAAACCTTTCATTCGTTCTTTCCCTTGTAAATCATCTGTTTTCGTTACCATACAGATTCTAGCATGTCCTAAATCTAATAAATGTGATGTCAATTTTTCACTTGCCAATTTATCATCCATTCTTATTTCTGGAGCTTCTAATTCTTCATATGAAGCATTTATAGACACGTAAGGGATTCCTCTTTCTTGAATACCAAGATAATAGTTTAAGTTAGGGTTCAAATTTGCACTTTTAGTGGGCTCAACAATTAAACCATCTACACGTTTTTCTAACATCATTTCAAGACTTCTTTTTTCATTTTCAACATTATTTTGAGTACTGGACAATAATAACGCGTATCCTTTTTTACTCAATACATCTTCAATTCCTCGGATAATAGATGGAAAAATATAATCAGAAAGATAAGTTGTAATGACCCCTATGGTTTTTTGAGAAGTATCTTTTTGTTCCAACTGGTATTGGTTACTTACATAAGTTCCTGATCCCTGTTCTTTTTTCAAATAACCTTCATTTACTAGCTCTGATATAGATTGACGAATAGTATGTCTGCTGACATTAAATTTATCTTTTAACTCAGCTTCTGAAGGGATCTTACTATTCACTTCATATTCTCCGCTTAAAATAAATTGTTTTATTTTATTTTTAATAATTATATACTTAGGTTCACTACCCATAAGTTCACTCCTTCAAAAGTTGTACGTACGTATATAGTACAGCAAGTAAAGTATAGTTGCAATAACGTACATTCTTCTGTACAAACTTAATTTTATTTTTTCTACCTTAGTATATAAGTTTACTGTATATAAAAAAAGCAATTAAATTACCTTATAACAAGGCTAACTTAACTGCTTTTCACTTAAATTAAAATTTTTACAACATCGTTTCTAATTTACTATAAATCACTTGAGAATCAAGTCTCTTGTAATCATCCTCATCAATCAATCTATATGGAACTTTTTTGTAGTTAAGCAACTCTTCCAGTCTAGAAACTTCATATCTAGCTTGGGGGCCAATTAATAAAGCATCAATTTTCTGTTCTTTTATAACATTTTCAGCAACTATCGCAGGAGCAGAATAAATATGATACTTTTTACCACTATCTTCTGCAATTTTCTGTAAATTTTTTACTATTAAACCTGCTGTGATACCCGCGGTACAAATCAAAAGAATTGTTTTATCTTCCAAGAATCAGCCACTCCCTCAGTTCAAGTTTTAAGATGCTTTTCTTTTTCTGCTGTAAATATCAAAAGCTACTGCAAGTAATAATATCAGCCCTTTGATTGCTTGTTGCCAGTCAATACCTACACCCATGATAGACATTCCATTATTTAAAATCCCCATGATCAGACCACCAATAACAGCTCCAAGTATAGTTCCAATCCCGCCAGATGCTGATGCCCCACCAATATATACCGCTGCAATAGCATCTAGCTCAAATCCATTTCCTGCGTTTGGTGTAGCTGCGTTTAAACGAGAAGCTACTAATAATCCAGACAAAGCAGCCATGACTCCCATATTTACAAATATCCAAAAAGTTAGTTTTTTCGTTTTAACCCCTGATAATTCAGCCGCTTTTCTATTACCTCCTGTCGCATATACTTGTCTTCCTATAGTAGTTTTTGTCGTTACGAAACCATAAACCATAACTAGAACAGCTACAAGTATTAATATAAGAGGATAGCCTTGGTACGAGGCTAATACAAAGGTCAATAGCATAATTGCTATAAACGTAATAGCTACTTTAGTTGCAAACCAAACAATAGGTTCTACTTCAAATAAGTTATCTTTTTTCCTTTTACGTGCCTTCCATAAATTCCATACAGCAAGAAGAGATAAAAGTAAGCCTATTATAATTGAGGTAATATGCAAACCGCCATCTCCAAAGAAGTCTGGTATATAGCCTGAACTTAATTTAGTGAACGTTGTTGGAAAAGGAGCAAGCGTAGTTCCTCCTAAAATTACTTGAGTCAGTCCCCTAAAAGATAGCAAACCTGCTAATGTAACAATGAAGGCTGGGATACCTATATACGAGATCCAAAAACCGTTCCAAGCACCAATCAATCCACCAATCAATAGCGATGCACCTATAGCTACAAAAGGCGGCCATTGCCATTGAATCATCATTACAGCTGATGCTGCACCTACAAAAGCGACAACAGAGCCTACCGAAAGATCTACATCACCCAGTAAAATAACTAACAACATTCCTATAGCCAACACTAGAACGTGACTATTTTGTAAGATTAAGTTTGTGATGTTTAATGGTTTCCAAAGGATTCCATCTGTCAATAACTGGAATGCTATTAGAATAGCAATCAAAATAAATATCATACTATATTTGCTTAAAATATCTAAGGCTATATCTTTTATGGTCTTTTTTTCTCTTGTATTGTCTTTTGCTTCTAATTTTTTATCGCTGATTTGTTCCATATTATATCATTGCCTCCTCTGAAGTCATCAGTTTCATTAAATACTCTTGTGTCGCTTCCTCTTTAGTGATATTTCCAGTGAAACGACCTTCATTCATCGTATAAATTCTATCGCACATACCCAAAATTTCAGGTAATTCTGAGGAAATAATACAAATAGCTTTCCCTTCAGTTGCCATTTGTTCAATAATAGAATAAATTTCAAATTTAGCTCCTACATCTATTCCTCGAGTAGGTTCATCAAGAAACAGAACGTCTGGCTCGGACATCAGCCATTTTCCAAGAACTACTTTCTGTTGATTTCCACCACTTAAACTTGCAACATTTTGATAAATATCCTTGGTTTTTATGCGCATATTGTCTCGATATTTTTCTGCTTCAATAATTTCTCTTTCTTTGTCAATGACTCCTTTTGCTGAAATTTTAGACAAACTTGCGATAGTAATATTTTCTTTTATATCTTGCAATAAATTTAACCCATAGTTTTTTCTATCTTCTGATAAATAAGCTATTCGGTTATTTATAGCATCAGATACACTGTTGATTTTTATTTCTTTACCATCTTTAATTACTTGACCACTTATCCCATGACCATATGATCTACCGAATAAACTCATAGCGAACTCTGTTCTTCCAGCTCCCATCAGTCCTGCTATACCAACGACTTCGCCTGCATTAATATAAAAATCAATGTTGTCATTTACTCTTCTCTTTGTATCTATAGGATGATAGACAGTCCAATTTTTAACTTCAAATATCTTTTGTCCTATATTAGGTTTTCTATCTGGATATCTATTTATTAAGTCCCTACCAACCATTCCTTTAATAATTCTATTTTCATCAATTTCTTCGTTCGATAGCGTTTCAATAGATTTACCATCACGAATAATTGTTACATTATCCGCTACATCTGTTATTTCATTTAATTTATGGGAAATAATAATAGACGTAATCCCTTGTTTTTTAAATTCTTTCATTAGCTCCAACAAATTTTTACTGTCTTCTTCATTTAAAGCTGCTGTTGGCTCATCTAATATGAGTAATTGAACATCTTTAGAAAATGCTTTTGCAATCTCTACCAACTGTTGCTGACCTACTCCTAATTGAGTTACTAGACTATTAGGTGAGACTGCCAGTCCAACAGTTTTCAATAAATTGGAAGCTTTTTTCTCTGTTAGATCCCAATCAATAATACCTTTTTTAGATTGTTCATTACCTAAAAAAATGTTTTCTTTAATAGATAAATAGGGAATAAGTGCTAATTCTTGATGTATGATAACAATTCCTTTTTGTTCACTATCTGATATAGATTTAAATTCGCAAACTTCTCCGTTATAAACAATATCTCCAGTGTATTCTCCGATTGTATAAACTCCGCTTAAAACTTTCATCAAGGTTGATTTTCCTGCACCATTTTCTCCGCATAAAGCATGAATTTCACCTTTTTTAACTTTAAGATTCACATTATTTAAAGCCTTGACTCCAGAAAAATCTTTTGTGATATTCTTCATTTCTAAAATTATATCTGACATATACTCACTCCTAATCTTATTTTGGCTCTTACTTATACTAAAATAAATAAGAGCCAAGATAATTTGTTAGTTGTTGATTTCTTCTTCTGTATAGTATCCGCTATCAATTAATGCTTCTTCATAATTCTCATCATCAACAGAAACAGGTTCTACTGTAAATGTTGGAACAACTTTTACACCATTGTCATAAGTTTCTGTATCATTAACTTCTACTTCTTCATCATTGATAATAGCTTCAATCATATCAATAGTTACAGAAGCTAATGTTCTTGTATCTTTAAATATTGTTTGTGTTTGTTCACCTGCGACAATGGATTTAATGGCTGGTAAGTTAGCATCTTGCCCCGTAATAACTGGCAAAGGTTTGCTATCAGTTCCATAACCTACTCCTTTTAGTGAGGAAATAATTCCTAAACTAATAGGATCATATGGTGACAATACTGCGTCTAATGTATTATCTGTATAGTTTGCGCTTAAAAGGTTATCCATACGAGATTGAGCAGTAGCTCCATCCCAACGTAATGTTGCAATTTGGTTGAATTCGGTTTGTCCACTTTGTACTACTAATTGTCCTTTGTCTATATAAGGACTAAATACTGACATGACACCTTCAAAATTAATTACAGCATTATTATCGTCCGGTGAACCACCAAATAATTCTATGTTGAAAGGTCCTTTACCTTCTTTTAATCCTAAAGCTTCTTCTATATAACTAGCTCCTATAACTCCAACTCCAAAATTATCAAATGTTGCATAATAATCTACATTTTCACTATTCATCAACAATCTATCATACGCAATAATTTTAATGCCTTCATTTTTTGCTTTTTGTAATACATCTGTTAACGCTGAACCGTCAACGGAAGCGATTACAAGAACGTCAACACCCTTTGTAATCATGTTTTCAATTTGAGATACTTGGTTGTCTACTACATCTTCAGCAAATTGCAAATCTGTTTTATAACCTAAGTCTTCTAATTCTGTTACCATGTTATTTCCATCGTCAATCCAACGCTCTGCTGATTGTGTCGGCATAGAGATACCTATATATGCCTTTGATTCTTCTGCTTCTGAGTTGCCACACGCAGCTAATAAGACAAAAGATACTAAACCTATAAAACTTAATAATAACTTGCTGATTTTCTTTTTAGTCATTTTCTATATCCCCTTACTAAATTTTTTTATCTATCAACTAAAATATAATCTCTAACAAACCGTTATTAAATAGTTTATCCTCCTTATACTTGTTATGATATCGCTTTCAAAAAGAATTATAACTTACTTATACGTACATGTAAAGTCAAAACTTAAATATTGTACGAACGTTTTTTTGATATTAATAACAAAAAGAAAGCACCATCCTTAAATGATGCTTTCCTTTTTGCTGTTTTTTCAAGTTCTATACATTGTTATACTTTTATAATTTCTCGTTATCAAAATTACCATCTAAAGCTTTTTGTGCAAGAACGTTCAGGTAGTTCCATGGACGGTTGAATCCTGGCTGGAAGAAGAAGTCAGCAAATGCTAATTGCTCTAATGTCCATCCTGATGAAATCGCCACAGAGATTACATTAATTGAAGCTGTCACATCGTAAGTAGACATCAATTGTGCCCCTACGATACGGTGGCTTTCTTTTTCAAAATGGATTTTCATCATCACTTTTTCATCATCAATAAATGTTGGACGGATATTTTCGACTACAAATGTGCTTTCTACTTCAGCATCAATTGAGTCTTGATCGATATCTTTTACACCTGTAGAAGCTAGTTTGTAATCAAACAAAGTTAATCCTGATGTTCCAGAAACTTCCGGCATTTTAACTTTTTTCTCCATAATATTCTTAGCTGCAATCACACCTTGGCGACGAGCGTTTGAAGCTAAGGCAATCAATTTAGAACCATGGTTTGGAGCAAATGGAATCTTAGTAGCGTCTCCCATTGCAAAGATATCTTTTGCAGACGTTTCTAAATACTCATCAACAACTACAGTTCCGTCTTGATTCAATTCAACAATACCTTGCAACCATTTCGTATTTGGACGAACACCTACAGCCATGATAACGGTATCTGCTTCATATTCGCCTTTATCTGTGATGACTTTAGTAACAGTTCCATTTTCTCCAACGACTTCTTTAACCATTTCACTTGTACGGACAGTCAATCCATTTTGTTCCATATTTTCATTTAATACATCTACAAATTCTTTATCTAAATAAGTGTTCAATACTCTATCAAGAGAATCGATGACCGTTGTTTCAATACCCGCTTTAGTAAAGGCTTCAGCGACCTCGATACCAATGTATCCTCCACCCACAACAACTGTTTTTTTCGAGTGATTCATACGATTTTTAACTTTTTCAGCCCAGTTACGGCCACGCACGTAGAAAATGTTGTCCAAGTCAGTACCTGGAATAGGAATACGAACTGGCATTGCACCTGGAGAGATGATCAATTTTTCATAACTTTCTTCAGTTTCTCCATCGGCTGTTTTTACCGTAATCGTTTTGGCTTCCGGATTGATCCCAACAACATCACTATTCATATGTACATTGACGTTTTGCTCAATGTACGAATCTTCTGTTGCATAATGTAAGCTATCAAGAGATTCTGCAATCCCTTCTAAATAACTTTGGATTCCACAAGACAAGAACGATGCTGTGTCTCCACGTTCGTACAAATGCAATTCAGCATCTGGTTGTTCTTTTATCAACGTTTGAATAGCTTCATAACCAGCATGTGATGTTCCTACGACAATAACTTTCATTTAAAATGCCCCCAATAATAATTTTTTATTACAAACTGTACCTTATCACTAATCTGTATTTTTATAAAATGATATGCATATAAAATGATAAATTCATGAGTGGAAAATTAAAATAATTCGCCCAAATATTGATGTATAAGCAAAAAAATCCCTTTAATTAGCTGTTAGACTAATTAATAGGACCTATTAGTTTCGTATATATATGCGGCCGAGAAGAGTCGAACTTCCACGGGAGAACCTCCCACTGGCCCCTCAAGCCAGCGCGTCTACCATTCCGCCACGACCGCGTATCGCAACACAGACAATTTTAACAACATTTTAAAAGATTGTAAAGATAGTCTTTGATAGGATATCCAAGAAAACTTTTTTTCTAAAATTGCTCTGAATTTTTGTAATAATAAATCGCTAATTGAGTTCGATCTCGTAAGTGGAGTTTCTCTAAAATAATGGATAAGTAATTACGAATCGTACCTTCACTAAAGTGCATTTTTTCAGCAATTTCTTTATTGTTCAGTCCTTGCGAAACCCAATGTACTAGCTCGCCTTCTTTTTCAGTCAAAAGAGGAAAAGATAAGATTTTTTTCTGCTCTTTAAAAAGGTATCCAGGAATTTTGGCAATAATCTCATCACCAAATACTCGTTGTCCAGACGCTACTGCTTCAATGGCTGGAATAATACTGTCGTAATCTGTTTTCATCAAATAGCCTTTAGCACCTAACTTTAGCGCATCTATAATGTATTCATCTTCTAAAAAAGTTGTGAGATAAATCAGTTTCGCATTCGAATCCAGTTGAACAATTTGTTTTCCCGCAGTAATTCCATCTAACTCTGGCATCCGAATATCAATCAAGACAATATCCGGTTGATGTTGTTGATAAAGACTAATGGCCTCATTTCCATTTTTCCCTGTGTTGCAAATTTGATAAGGGTTTGGAAAATGTTTTGTTCCCATCTCGATGATTGTTCGAAGACCATTGATTACCAAAGCGTCATCATCTATTAATAGAATATTCATCCTGCTTCCCCCTTTTTTGGAATAACAACAAATATATGAAAACCATTTTCATAATTGATATAGATATGGCCATTCATTTTGCCTACCCGTTCTTCTATGTTCAACAATCCAATACCTTTGGGATGCTTCATTTGATATTCTGACACTGTTCCATTATCCGCTATTAATAATGTCCATTGATGACTTACTTCTGTAAATCGGACTTGAACAGATGTGGCAGTTGAATGTTTATTGATATTTGTTAAAGCTTCTTTGACTATATTAACTATTGAATGAGCGATTTGGTTATCAATCAGAGCATAATTTTTGTAGTGAAAGCTGATAGGGCATTTAGAAAATTGGCGCACAAGTATCCGTAATTCTTCTTCCAAATTCACCGTTGTTTGTCGTTCTGTGTGGATAACCGTCCGCACGTTATCCATGCTCGTGCTCAATACCTCTTTTACTTGTGTGAGTGAAGACTTAACTTGGGGTTCAGTGGCTAGATATTCTAGAGCACCAATTTGAATGATGGCACTGCTCAACTGATGTCCTAGAAGATCATGGATTTCTTCTACAATTCTTCTCCGTTCTTGCAAACGAGATGAAGTTACTTTCTCATCTTGCAAATGCAATAGGCTATCTTGTTCGTTTTTAATTCGCTGATTTAAAAAACGTAGTGTATCTATTTCTTCAAATGAGGCTTTTTCAAATATTTGACTGTTGTCTATAACAGTGTGGATGATCGAAGCTAACCAACACAGACTTGTAATAAAGTAACTTATATAAATGGATTGCCCGGTCCCTAATCCTAACAAAAGTGGCAATAGAAACAAACTGTAGTTTTTATAGGATTGAAGAGAATACTCATAAAAAATAAGCGGCCAAAATAAGTACAGCTCAGGCAGAAAAGTACTGGTGAGAAAGAATAGAATAAAATAAATGAGGTAACGTCTAGGCACATCTACATTCTCTGTCAACAAGTACACTGCACAATAAATAACAGCTATGCACAGTTCAACAATTGGAAATGAATTTGGTTCGATAATCATCTGAAACAAAAACATAGCTCCCAATAAAACAGCGCGTATTCCTAGTTCCAACCATCTCATATTCTCCCCTCCTCATAAGAACAGTTTACCACATTTACTGGCTGTTTTTAGTGACAGATGTCATCTCATACACTGACAAATAACCATTCAAAACCATACCTATCTTTGCCATAATAAAAGAAAGAGTAAGGAGGAGAAATAAAATGGTAATCGAAGTCCACGATTTGGTAAAGCGGTATAAAGAGTTAGTAGCACTTGACCATTTTAGTATGTCCGTCAATGAAGGTGAAATTTATGGTCTATTAGGTCCAAATGGAAGTGGTAAATCAACTGTTATCAATTGCATGCTGTCTCTTTTACGATATGAAAAAGGGGCTGTAGAAATATTTGGAGAAAAAATGCATCCGAACAATTATGACATCAAAAAAAGAATTGGTTTGGTGATGCAAAATATTGGGGTGTATGACGAACTTACTGTAGAAGAAAACATTGATTACTTTTGTGGATTGTACATCCAAGATAAGAAACTAAGGAAAAAATACGTAGATGAAGCCATTGAATTTGTCGCATTGGAAAAATTCCGTAGTTTCAGACCTAAAAAATTATCGGGCGGTCTCTTGCGTAGGTTAAATTTAGCTTGCGGTATTTCTCATAAACCTGATCTAATTATTTTAGACGAGCCGACAGTAGCTGTTGACCCGCAATCTCGAAATCGTATTTTAGATGGAATCAAACAATTGAGAGATGAAGGAAAAACCATTATTTACACTACACATTACATGGAAGAAGTAGAATTGATTTGTGATCGCTTGACTATTATGGACAACGGAAAAGAAATTATAACTGGAACAAGTGACGAAATCAAAGCCATTTCCCAGCATGGAGAAGTTGTCAAAGCAGAGGTCTTTGATTTGACGGAAGAAACACAACTTAAGATTCAGCAAATGCCTGAAGTCACAGGATTCCATTACCATCAAGGTGACTTGACTGTTCATTTTCAAAAAGGAGCAAGTCACTTGATGACTTTAATCGAATTATTTGAAAATGAACACATCACTCTATTGAATTTAACCGTCCAACGTCCAACGTTAAATGATGTCTTTCTGGAAATCACAGGAAAGGAGTTGCGGGACAATGTTTAGCCATTTGCAAAAATATGCTGTGAAAATATTTTTCCGCAACAAAGAGGGTGTAGCATTCGGTATCATTTTCCCTCTCGTCTTTGGACTTATCTATCTTTTTGCTTTCCAAGGGCTAGCAGCAACAGATACTGTTTTAGAAATCGTTCCCGTAGCGATGGTTTTTGAAGGTAACGAAGAAGAAACGGAAAGTGCAAAAGATTCTTTTTCTTCCATTGCGACTCCAGCTAGTTTAGAAAAGGATGAATTGGTAGCCAATGAACTAACGGAAAACGACTATATGATGTACTACGAAACAGATTCTCAAGTAGCTCAGCAATTACTCGAGGATGGTGTAGTAGAGGAAATTATATATGTCGATAACACGGAGCAACAATTCAATATTTCTTTGACAGTAGCTCCTACTGCAGCAAATTCTATGTCTTCCACGATTATTTATACAGCCTTGAACACTCTTGCCTCTGTTAACAGTACCATCAATATACTTTATACCAATGCTGCACAAAGTGATGATTCTGAACAAGCAATTATGTCTGTTAATGCGACTCTAGTTAGTTCTAGTGTGTCGAATTCATTCATTGCGGATTCAACTAAAGAGGACGGAATTAATGGGATGAGCATTTTTTATTATGCCTGTCTAGCTTACATTTGTATTTTCTTCATGTCCATCGGAATTAGTGTCGTGACTGAAAATGAAGCCAATTACTCTCCAGCTGCCTTGCTTGTCACAGCAAGCCCAATTCCTAAAAGCAAGCGTTTTAGAGCCATGTTTATCACTGGCGCAGTTTCTTGTTTAGCTATTGTCTACCTTTTATTGATCATTTACAATTTAAATGGCGTTCCATTGGGGAATAATCCTTTTCGTCTAGTTGCTCTAATGACGTTAGGTGTATTGGTTGGATTATTACTTGGTACGGCAATAGCTAGTCTCTTAAAAGCTAACACGAAAATTTTGATTGGTATTTCAATTGCGGTACCACTTGTGCTTGGTGCTTTATCTGGTTTAATGGTGATTGACTTAAAATATTTCATTATGGAAAAAGTTCCTTGGCTTGCTAAAATCAACCCAGTCTCTCTCATTAATGATGCTATTTATTATTTAAACAGCTATCCCACTTATGAACAGTACAACGGGAATATGTTGATTTTAAGTGGATATGCCATTGTCTGTTTGACGATTACTTTAGTGGCATTGAGGAGGACTGATTATGAAAATCTTTAAGCTTTTCTATCAACTGTTAAAAGACAATTCCACTTCGATTATTTGGAATATCTTATTGTTATTGGCGATTGTTATTCCTGTAAATGCCTTGTTCAATAACAGCTACACTAGTCAATTTGAAGTGGCAAAAAGCGATATCGGAATTATCAACTACGACGAAGGTGACCCAGTCACACAAAATTTGTTGGATTATTTAGATACGAAATCCAATATAGTTCCTATCAACAATACACCGGAAGATATCGCTGATACTCTTTACTATCAAAATGCGGATTATATTTTAACCATTCCAGAAGGCTTTGGAGAATCCATAATTGACTCTACTAAAGAAAACATTCCATTAGAGAAAACTGTTACACAGGCTATAGAAGATGAAGCTCTTGTTGACATTTTAATCAACACTTATCTGACAAATCTGCAGTTGTTGTCTTCTCAAATAATTGATTTTACGGATTCCACTCAGTTAAGTTTAGCTTTAGACGACTTAAATCAACAAGCAGACCAGTCAAATGTAGCGATTATCCCTGCTGAAACCAATGCAAATGTTTCTCTGCTGGCCTTTGGTACCAACTACACTTATTTTATTTCTTATATTATGATCACCACGTTCATTACCATATTCGGGTATGCCATACTAGCTATGCGAAATCCTGAAATTGTGAAGCGAGACCGAATGGGAATGGTAACAGAAAGTCAGCGCTGGGTACAGATTTTATTAGGTTGTATTACGTTTAGTATAGTTTTTTGGTCGCTTTTGGTGGTTGGAGCAACAGTCCTGTATGGGGTAGAGACTATTTTTTCTCAAAAAGGATTGCTGTTAACACTCAACAGCTTTGTAGCAATGTTTGGTATTCAAGCAATGACCTACTTCTGTGTCACTATAGCCAATTCCAAAGGAGCTATTTCATTTTTATCAACAACAGTCAGCTTGGTGTTAGCCTTTGCCAGCGGTATATTTGTACCGCGTGAATTTGTTAGTCCCGTGCTGCAACAAGTTGCTTCTTTTGCCACACCTATTTGGCAAGTCAAAGGAACGGAAATCATTCTAGATAGTACTACACTTTCTTTAGAGAGTATTCAACCTTTCTATACGATATTAGGGACACAGATACTGATTGGGTTTGCATTTTATGCCATCAGTTTTGTCATCCAAAAATACCGGCAGCAAAATAGTATTTACTAATGACAAAGAGAACGTGGAGCAGGGCGCGTGAGATACCGTGTTACAAGCGTTAAAAAAAAGCGGACCATTGTTTTGGTCCACTTTTTGCTCTTATTTTATTTACCCCATTGACAAGACTTTTTCCGCCATTCTTCCAGCAACTGTTTTTCTTCCAAGTCAATAGTGCCCTTTTCTACAGCTTGCCCGATTAAAGCAGTATAGTTCGAAAGTGTGTGTATCTCAAATCCAGATTTTTCGAAATTTTCTTTCGCTGCAGGAAGTTGATAACTAAATATAGCTGCACATCCTAAAACTTCTCCACCATCCTGTTGAATAGCTAGTCTAGCATCAATAACACTTCCACCTGTAGAAATCAAATCTTCAATACAAACCACTTTTTGTCCACTTTTAAGGCGTCCTTCGATTTGATTTTGTTTGCCGTGATCTTTAGCTTTGCCACGGACATAAATCATCGGCAAATCTAATTCTTCCGCTACCCAAGCAGCATGAGGAATCCCAGCTGTAGCCGTTCCAGCAATCACTTCAGCATCTGGATAAAATTGTCGAATCAAATCAGCCAATCCTTTAGCGATTTCTTTACGAACAGCTGGGTAACTCATTGTAATGCGATTGTCGCAGTAAATCGGACTTTTGATGCCGCTCGCCCAGGTAAAAGGTGCTTTCGGACTTAAACTGACTGCTCTACATTCCAATAATAAATCTGCAAATTTAGTCTTTAGATTCATCTTATTTCTCTCCATTCCATTGGTTCTTGATATTTTCATAAGCTTTTACTGGGTTTTCAGCGTAGGTAATCGGGCGTCCCACCACAATGTGAGTGGCGCCTTCTTTTAACGCTGATTCAGGGGTTGCTACACGTTTTTGATCTCCAACATCAACACCTACAGGTCTAATGCCTGGAGTCACACACAAGAATTGCTGACTAGTCGCTTCATGAATCATACGAGCTTCCAAAGCGGAGCATACTACCCCATCCAATCCAGCTTGATAAGTCAATTTGGCATACTGAGTAACGCTTTTTTCTAACGAATGTCCAATCAATTGTTCGTTCTGCATCGTCGTTTCTGTAGTAGAAGTCAGTTGAGTTACGGCGATCAGTAAAGGACGAGTAGCTCCCTTTTTGGTACCTTCTTCTAACCCTATCATGGCCGATTCCATCATCGTTTTCCCGCCAGCTGCATGCACATTCACCATGTCCACTTCTAAAGCTGCCAAAATTTTCATCGCCCGATAAACCGTATTGGGGATATCATGTAATTTTAGGTCTAAAAAAATTTGATGACCTTTTTCCTTTAACTCACGTATCAAACTTGGACCTTCGCTATAATATAATTCCATTCCAACTTTTAAAAATAAAGATTCTTGTTCGAAAGCCTCTAGAAAAGGCATCGCTTCTGCTTTAGACGGCATGTCCAAAGCAATAATAGGTTTGGTTATCATTTTTTTATCCTCCATGTCGGTTTGGTTTTGTTCGTTCTTCCACTCACTGTAAAAATAGCCACAAAAAAACTCCTAGCCTAAAAAATGGGCATAGGAGCGCAAAGAGAATATAGCTTTTCCGCACTTCCTTTCAGCCTCACAGGACTCAATTAAGGAAATCATTTATTTTCATTGTGTCTAATCTTAGCGAATCGATTTGCAGATGTCAATGCAAAAAAAAGTGCTTGCCAGATCAAAAAATAATGGCTATACTGTGTTGGAACTAAAATAAAGGATGACAGAGAGCATCCATTTTAAGGAGAGATGTCGTTATGGCTAGTACAACTATGCCCAAAAATAAACAGAAAGCCCTCTTTGCTGCCTTAGCCGGTTCTGGGATGGACGATTTGAATGTCATGTTTTTGTCATTCGCTTTGTCTTCTATCATCACAGATCTTGGTATTACAGGGACGCAAGGAGGGTTTATTTCTACCATCACAAACCTCGGTATGCTGCTTGGCGGTTTGGTATTCGGAGTTTTAGCCGATCGCAGAGGCAACCTGAAGTTGTTCAAATGGTCCATCATCATTTTTTCACTCGCTACCGCCGCTTTGTTCTTTGCAGATTCGTTCTTCTGGGTTTGTCTTCTTCGCTTCATCGCAGGAATCGGAGCTGGTGGAGAATACGGGATCGCCATTAGTATCATCGCTAAAGTCTCCCCTCCAGAAAAATTAGGCGTGATGTCATCTTGGAACGGAGTCGCCGGGCAAATTGGTTCCATCGCTGCAGCTTTATTAGCAGGTGCCATGATTCCGCTGTTCGGTTGGAGAGCCTTATTCTTATTCGGTTTGATTCCTATCCTACTTGTCATTTGGCTGCACACTTCACTAGACGGAGAGTTTGAACTGATGGCGTCTACTGAAGAGATCAATAAAGAAAAACCTTCTCTAAAAGAATTGTTTAAAACTAAAGAATTAACACGCACCACTCTTTCACTAATGTTTATGACAACCGTCCAAATCGCCGGTTACTTCGGATTAATGAACTGGCTGCCTTCCATTTTGCAGCAGCAAATCGGTTTGACTGTTACCGGATCGTCATTATGGATGGTCGTTACAATCGCCGGAATGTGTGCTGGGATGCTGACGTTCGGGCGTTTATTGGACAAGTTTGGTCCGCGTAATATCTTCGCCGTTTTCCTTTTGATCTCAGCAGCATCTGTATTCTTATTCGTTTATGCGAATAGCCAACTGACACTTTTATTCGGCGGAGCGTTCGTAGGTTTCTTCGTAAATGGAATGTTTCCAGGGTACGGAGCTATCGTGAGTCAGCTTTATCCCGCACGCATCCACTCCATTGCCAACAATGCAGTATTGAATGTAGGTCGAGCAATCGGTGGATTTTCTTCACTTGTAATTGGTTTTCTGATGGACAATTACAACTTAGTGATCGTTATGGGATTCCTTTCCGTTTTGTATCTCGCAAGCTTCATGATTATGCTGACTATTCCTGGTCTTAGACCCGAAGCCTACAAATCCATTGCCACTAAACCTGTTAAAGTTTAATATCAAAAAAAAGATTCCCTTCATCGAAAAGGGAATCTTTTTTTTATTCGATTTTTATGTTATCAGTCGTTTCAGCTACTCTGATCGGCTTTTCAGCTCGTTCGTATCCTTTTAGTATCACATTCTTCAATCGAACTTGATTAGCTCTATATTGAACAGAAATGGCTATCGGGTCTTTTTCATGACTAGTTTCTATTGCAACAAAATGATGAACAGCCACTTTTTGATACGCTGAAACAACTAACGCTCGCGGTGTTGACCCAACATACAACTCTGTTTTTTGCGGGGAATCCGCTACTAAATAAGTCGCTCGGATGCTGTAAGCGGATTGAGAATATTGATCCTCATCTCGATGATGACCAATGTGTCGAAAATTATAAGCACGATTGTCCTGTTTTGAATAGTGTCCGATGATCTGAGTGTCCGATGCAGCAGAACTGGTGGCATGTGCTTTGATTTCGATGCCTCCAAAACAGTAAGCCGTGCGATTATTGGATAAAACAACATGTTGAGATCCGTCATCCACTTCAATTCCATTAGAGTTTGAGTAGCCTTTTTCATGCGCTCTTCCACTTGGGTGGTGCAAATAACAATTGGAAACCCAGACATCATCGCTGTGGTGAGTCGTGATACCATCATCTCCAAATCCGCTAGCTTCGACCTGATCCACCCAGACAAAACGGCTGCCCAAAACAGATCTCCTGCCATCGCCAAAATAATTGTATCGAATAGAAGTAATATCGACTCCGTGCAGTCCGGGATTGAAGATTTTTACGTTTTTAATACACGCAAATTGCACATGAGCTAAAGTTATGCCACTTGAAGACGTTCCACCAGCTGACGTTTTCTCATTTTTGGATAACCGCTCAACATTCCAATCCAGTGTCAGGTCAGCAACTTTCAAACATTGATTTCCTTTGACATAATTCTGATTTGTTATCAGCTTTTCTTTCTTTGGTGCTTCATCAACCAGCTTCAATATCGTTCGTTCGACTCCGGATCCAATCAACGCCGTATAGGATGGCAACTTCAACCCGCGTATGCGGTAAACACCTTCAGGAACGAACACTCTGCGATTTCCTTTGCCGATGGCTGCTTTAAAAGCTTCTGTACAATCCGATTTTCCATCACCGACAGCTCCGTAGTCAGCTACTGAAACATGTTCAAGTTCATCCAAAGGTTTGAGCGCCTGTTCCAGCAAGCTTTTCCAGTATGGACGAACACGGTTGCTTTTCTCAATCGTGACCGGCACAACTGAACGGTAGTCTGTTTTAGGTTTCGTAAGCAAAGGCATATACAAAAAGTCTTGCCACTTCTTAGAACGTTGAGGCATATCTTCCAATGAGCGAAATATTTTTTCTGTTTCTTGAAGAGCTTGTTTTTTCTTAACTGGATCTATATACTCAGGCAACTTTTCCATAATCAATCGTTCATTTTCCAAACCGATATCCGCCATACTCCTCGCTTCCTTTCTAGGCATTCTCATTGTCCTTATTGTAGCAAAAGAGACGAGCAGCATCTTTTTATCTGCCTCGCCTCTTTAAACTTTTTATTCTGCTGTTGTTTTTTCAGCTGTCATCAACTGGAAACTTCCTTTACATTTTGCACAAATGTAGCGGCTGGTATTAAACCTTCTTTGTCGATACAACTTTTGCTGACACTTCTTACACTCATAGATCCAATAGGTCTTTTCCGGTTTTGGTTCCCTCAATGACTGCACGAACCGAGACCCGCCAACTTGTTTCAACAACTCTTTAAAATCACGGTCTCTATGCCGGTACCCTTTGCCGGATAAATGCAAATGATAATGACACAGCTCATGTTTCACAACACCTAAGAACTCTTCTTTTCCGAAAACCTCTAAGATCTTGGGATTAAAATCTAAATGGTGCGTGGCAAAATGATAACGTCCGCCAGTTGTTTTCAACCGCTGATTAAAAATAGCTTGATGTTGAAAAGGTGCGTTAAAATAAGTCAGAGAAACCTCTTCTACTAACTGTTGCAACTCCTCCGTACTCATTTGTTAAACACCTCCTAAATTTAGGCTTTCTGAGGGTCAATCATCGACAAGGAAATGCGTCCTTTATTGACATCGATTTGATCTACCCACACTGTTACTATATCTCCTACAGCAACGACATTGGTTGGATGCTTGACAAAACGATCGCTTAATTTGGAAATATGAACCAATCCATCTTGTTTGACCCCAATGTCCACAAACGCTCCAAAGTCAACTACGTTACGAACTGTACCTTCCATCTTCATACCTGGTTGGATATCTTCCATAGACAAGACATCTTGACGCAATAAAGGTGCAGCCATATCGTCACGTAAATCTCGGCCTGGTTTTACTAAGGCATCTAGAATATCTTTTAAGGTTTCTTTCCCTAGCCCAGTTTTATCTGAGAGTTCAGCGATATCCACTTTAGCTAAAGCTTCTTTAGCAGCCTCTGTTCCGACGTCTTTCAAAGTCAACCCAGCGTACTCCAAGACTTGCTCTGCTTCTGCATAAGATTCCGGGTGAATGCCTGTATTATCCAGTACATTCTTTCCACCAATGATTCGCAAGAATCCAATCGCTTGTTCGTACGCTTTAGGTCCTAAACGAGGAACCTTTTTCAATTGATTTCTCTTTTCAAAGCTGCCGTTCTCTTCACGATAAGCTACAACGTTTTTAGCCGTTGTTTTCGTCAAACCGGCTACACGCTGCAACAATGAAGGACTAGCGGTATTCACGTTTACACCAACTTGGTTAACTGCCGTTTCCACAACAAAGTCCAATTGTTCTTCCAAACGTTTTTGAGAAACATCGTGTTGGTATTGTCCAACTCCAACAGATTTAGGATCAATTTTTACCAATTCAGCTAATGGATCTTGTAAACGACGTCCAATGCTGACTGCACTTCTCTTTTCTACTTCCAGATCAGGGAATTCGTTCCGTGCTTCTTCACTGGCTGAATATACAGATGCTCCAGCTTCATTCACGATGACGTAATACACTTCTCGGTCAACCTGTTTCAAGTTTTCCGCTACGAAGGATTCAGATTCTCTGCTGGCTGTTCCGTTTCCGATAGCCACCATTTCTACATCATACGTCTCAATTAATTTTCTGAAATGCACAGCTGCTTCTTCACGCTGTCTAGCACCAGCTGGTTTATGCGGGTAGATCACATCAATGGATAACACTTTTCCAGTTGCATCCACCACAGCCAATTTGCAGCCTGTACGATAAGCGGGGTCAAAGCCTAGAACGACTTTCCCTTTCAAAGGCGGTTGCAGCAGCAAGTTACGCAGGTTCTCACCAAAGATGGCAATAGCTTGTTCATCTGCTGCTTCAGTCAATGACGAACGAATCTCCCGTTCAATCGCTGGTCCAATAAATCGTTTATAGCTGTCCATATAAGCTTCTTGAAGATAAGGAGCTGATTTTGCAGATGTATCTTTGACGATTTGCTTCATTAAGTAAGCAAAAATCTGATCTTCATCAATTTCTAAAGCGACTTTCAATATTTTCTCTTTTTCCCCACGATTCATTGCTAAAACTCGATGTGATACTACTGATTTGATGGGTTCGCTGTAGTCATAGTACATTTCAAAAACGCCTTTTTCGTCAGCACCTTCGTCTTTAACTGTAGAAACAACTCGTCCATTATTGAACGTGAAATCCCGAATCCATTGACGATAATCAGGTTCATCACCAAATGTCTCGGCTAAAATTTCATGTGCACCTGCCAGAGCATCTTCAGCTGTAAAGACTTCTTGTTCTTCATTGATGTACGTTTCAGCTTCTGCTGTTACATCTGTTTTTGGAAAAGCTAATAACCAGTCTGCTAACGGACCAAGTCCTTTTTCTTTTGCAATGGTCGCTTTTGTCCGGCGTTTTTGTTTGTACGGACGATACAAATCTTCTACTAGCTGCATTTTATCTGCTTGTTTGATTTCTTTTTCAAGTTCAGGCGTCAGTTTGCCTTGTTCTTCAATCGTTTTTAGGACATCTACTTTACGTTTTTCTAAAGTCTCTAAGTAAGCATGTCTCTCTTCAATTTCACGAATTTGTACTTCGTCTAATGTTCCAGTCATTTCTTTACGGTAACGAGCAATAAAAGGAACTGTATTCCCCTCTTTTAACAGATTCAATACGGTAGTAATTTGTTTTTTTGAGTATGCCGTCAATTCAGCATTCAACAATTCTAATACACGATTTTCATTCATTTCAACCATTACTATCTTCCTCTCTATAAAACACATACACCCTATTTTATCATAAAAGACAAGAGAGTGAAAAAAAGCGTTTAGTCTATCGACTATAAGAAAATCCTAACAGGCAGATGATCTTTACCTGACAGTTAGGATTAGGTGATACATCTTTGAGCAACATGTCTTTCCGCAAATAAAAGGAAATGTAAGCCAATGGGTGCGACATGTAAACTGTTGGTTGCTATTTATAAAATGATTTTTGTTATATAATGAATCAAACTATTAAAACAGGCAAGGAGAATCTCTATGCAGTTTCCATCAAATATTATTGTTGCATTCGTCATTTCTATCATATACGTTTCAATCTCTTTCGGCCTTAAATTACCGAGCAAATACAAAAAGCCGTTTCGTCTTTATTCTGTTGTAGTCAATTTAATTTTTATTGTATTTCTACTAGCCTTTTTTTTGTTTTTTAAAACATCTTTGCCTACCCAAGGAATAAGCCTCTACTATAATGGTTTAACTGCATTGTATTTTTTGTTGTTTATTCCTTTAGGAGTAACCTTGATACTCCTGTTTAGAAAATTCATAATGAATGCAGATATCTATTTGGTTTCTTTAAAATATGTGATCAGTATTGGAGCTATCATTATATTAACAGGAATAATTACTTTAGGATATTTACTTTTTATCTTAACTTTTTACGGTTTCGCTCCTTAATGTGTATAAATAAAGTGAACTTAAAACTAAAGAATAAATATGGTGCTATTTCTGTTTCCTTAATTAATTACTTTTAGAATTATTTTACATAAGGATAGGAGAAAGTTGATATGAAAAAAATGAAAATACTCATTCATTTGGTTGCCATTGTGTTGCTACTTTTACTTGGATTTGTATATGCTGCATATGCTAAAAGTAACGATAAGCTATTATGGGTTCCAGGTGTTTTATTCTTTTTTGGTATTTGCTTTAATTGGTATCTCTACTCGAGATTATTTAATAAACTAACTAAGAATAAGAAATGATAAATGTATAAAAGATAGAAGGATTTAGATTAAATAATGTATACAGACCTTGTTTTGGCAAGGTTCTTTTTTTATTCAATAAAGTCAAAAACTTTTGACTTTATTAATAAGATAGTTTATAGTATGAATTATCAAATGTAAAAAGTTTTTGACACAAATTTAAAGGAGGAATTGTAATGAATAGTGGCGAAGTTATTTATCTTTTATCTTCTTGGGGTATATATCTGTTTTTATGGATTTCATCTATCTATGGTTTACACGCAATATATTACACCTATTTTAAGTCAAAAGATGAAAGGCAAAAATATATTGTTCTACGCAGCACAACTCATGCTTTTGGTATATTGCTAGTGTTTTTCCTCGGCTATTACATCATACAAATTATAGTGACTGTCGCTAATGTTCAAGAGTTGACTATGCTATGGAATTTGTTACACTTTGGAATTGAAAGTTCTAATTTTTCTATTGCCATGGTTTCTTCAATGATGAGTGTCTTAGGTATCTGTTTATTTGTAAATAAGCAAAAAGTAGGCGGAGATTAATGCAGAATAAAATAGAAAGCTTGCGTAAAGAAATTGGACTGACTCAGGCAGACTTAGCCAAAGCTTGTAATGTGACTCGCCAAACTATCAACGCTATTGAGAATAATAAATATGACCCTACTTTACAATTAGCCTTTTCTTTATCAAAGATATTAAATACCAAGGTTGACAAACTTTTTATTCCATAACGAATTAGTTCAAGAATAATAGTCAAAAAGAATTATTTTTATACTATTATTCTTGATTCAAAACAATACAAAGATACTGTTTAGTATATGAAATTTTATAAGATCATGTGTCGAGAATCCTATTTTTATAGGGTTCTTTTTTGGCAAGAAAGACTATTCCGAAGTTTTTTATTTTACTTTAGAAATGATACCTAAGTTATTCCTAATATCTAAGAGTCCTAGACTTTTAATACTTCTTTGTTTTTTTGACATAATGTTATAGAACCTGATAGTTTAACTTATAAATATCAAAAAGGAGCAAAACCTATACAAGTTTTGCTCCTCAAAATAGTCGATCTATTCAATTTCGAACGTCACCATGGTACGTTTGATTTCTGCTTCTAAGTCCTTTTTTCCCCAATGCTTTTTATTGCCTAAACAAGCAGTAATATAGGTCCGCTCTTCATCACGTACAGTTTTCCTAAAATGAACATGCCCCATGATACTGTATTTGATTGGATATTTAGTATACAGCCATTCATAAGACGAGCTGCCTAAAAAAGCATTGAAATAATCATAAATTCTGTGCGGCAAAGGGATGACAAATTGCGGATGCATGGCAACATGCGTCATCAAAATTATTTTTCTGTCACCGACCGCTTTCATATCCTCTTCGATTTTATCCATCATCCATTGTGCGACTGCTTGATTCCCTTCATTCCAATGAACATAGTACTTGTCATTCCAAGCTCCTACACGGTACTTCATGCGGTCAAAATCTTCTTCTGTATATTGATCACCATCTGCATAACCGTAATCGTACCAGCCGGAATTTCCTACTACCGCCCACTCATCATTGATGATATAAGGTCTTTCTAATACACTTTCTGGTTTTGCTTTGAAGAATTGATAGATTTTGTTCGTATCTTCTTCGCCGTTTTTCCTAGACCAGTAATCATGATTCCCCGGGACAAATAAAATCCGACATTTCGTTTGGCTTTTCAATTCATCTATAAACTGTTGAGACAACAGATAGTCGCTGCTGATATCTCCAGCCAATAGCAACAATTCTATTTGCTGTTGGTTGAGTTGATTGCCTAGAATTTCTGCAAATGTACTGCCTTCAGGAACGATTTTTTTATTTGAATCAATGTGGATATCCGAAATAACGCCTATCTTCATATATTACGTCCTTTACTTCTTTTTATATCATTCGCTTCTATCAGCCTATCTCATCTGGACAATAAATGCCAGATGATTTTATTCTTCCAACAAATTCGTTTGAATCAGAAAATCTTTGGCTACTTCATCTTCTGATTTGCCTTCGACATCTACTGCATAATTCATTTTACGCATCTCGTCGTCCGTTATTTTTCCACCCAGCTGATTTAAAATCTCTTCCAATTCTGGATACTCTTCTAGAGTTTCCATTAATAACAAAGGAGCGCCTTGATATGGAGGGAAAAGTCCTTGATCATCTTCTAGCTGGGCCAGCCCATATTTCTCGATATCGCTGTCTGTAGAATAAGCATCCACCAAATTCACATCTCCTGTTTCCACAGCTTGATAGCGAATATTTGGTTCCATAGTTTCCACATTCTCAAATGTTAATTCATATAATTCTTGTATCCCTAAATATCCATCTTGTCGGTCGGAAAATTCCAATGTAAAACCTGCTTTGATTTCATCTGAAATAGGAATCAAGTCAGAAATCGTTTCTAAACCATATCGTTCTGCCATTTCTTCTGTAACGGCCAATACATACGTATTATTGAATGCCATCGGTTCTAACAATGTCATATCATATTGTTCTTCCAACCCTATTTTAGCTTGTTCATAAACGGCTTCTCCATCAGAGGAGTCAAGTGGTTCATTTAAAAAAGTTGCTAACACAGTTCCTGTATATTCTGTGTAAATATCGATATCTCCAGATTGAAGAGCATTGAAGTTGAACGTTGTTTTTCCTAAATTAGGTTCCAATTCCACAGAGATATCTGTTTGGCTTTCAATTAAGTCTTCATACATATGCATCAAGATCGTCGGCTCTGCGCCTAATTTCCCGCCAATAACGATTTTTTCTTCTGTATTTGGAAATAAAGAACTGATAAACACTACTATAATAAGTAAAACTCCAACACCTAAGATCCACAAAGACTTCTTGAACGAAATTTTTTCTAACACGCCTAATAAAATATCGAATAAAATAGCTAATAAAGCAGCCGGAACAGCACCCAATAAAATCAAGGCATTATCCCCTCTATCGATTCCCAACAAGATCAAATCTCCCAATCCTCCAGCACCGATCAGTGAAGCAATCGTTGCTGTTCCTACGATCAGTACCATCGCATTGCGGATTCCACCCATAATGACAGGTAGAGCCATCGGGATCTGCACTTTGATCAATTTACGGAAAGCATTCATTCCCATCGCGTCAGAAGCTTCGATCAATGAAGGATCAATCTCTGCAATACCGATGTATGTATTTCTTAAAATCGGCAGCAAGGCATACATCACTAAAGCAATCGTTGCAGGTACGCGACCGATCCCTACTAACGGAATCAACAGTCCCAGCAAAGCTAATGAAGGAATCGTTTGGAAAATAGCTGTTACTTGAATAACCGGATTAGCAAGTTTTTTGCGGTACGTCAACGCGATCGCTACTGGAACAGCAATAAAAACAGCGATCAATAAGGCTATTAATGAAAGTTGAATGTGTTCAATCACCGTAGATAATAATTGGTCTTTTCGTTCTATTAATGTATCAATGAAAGTCTGCATCATTTATTCTCTCCTTCCTGTATATCTTGAGACAGGTAAGAAAGAAATTGCTGTTGCGAAATGGTTCCCAAAATATTAACTTGTTCGTCAATTACCGAAACTTCAGTCTGCATAGACAAAACCGTCATCAATTTATCGATTGGGTCCATCACTGTCACAATCATCTCATTGACTGGATGCGTAAGCTTTTTATTTATGTAGCCTCTTTGAATCATGTCCGCTACTGTTTTTTTGGATTTTGGTTGTATGTTTCCTGCTTTCAAGAACGATCTCACGAACTCATCTGCAGGGTGTTGTACGATTTCTTTTGGTGTACCAATCTGCGCAACTTTCCCTTTATTGAATAGACATATCCGGTCTCCTAACAACAGAGCTTCTCGGATATCATGTGTCACAAAAACAATTGTCTTATTGAGTTTCTTTTTCATCTCCAATAAATCTTGTTGAAGACTCGCTCTGCTTATCGGATCGAGAGCGCTGAATGGCTCATCCATCAGAATAATGTCCGGATCAGCTGCTAGTGCGCGAACGATTCCGACACGCTGCTGTTCTCCGCCAGACAACTCTGAAGGCTTTCTATTGCGATACGTATCCGGATCTAATCCGACGCTTTCCAACAACTCTGTCACCCTATTTCTCATTTCATCTTTAGACCATTTTTTCATTTCAGGCACGATCGTGATATTTTCTTCGATTGTCATATGCGGAAATAATGCAATTTGCTGCAGTACATATCCAATGTTCCATCTCAATTCGTTCAGTTTATATTCGCTGATCATTTTTCCATTGATACGGATATAACCTTTAGTCAATGGGATCAATCGGTTGATCATTTTCAGCGTCGTGGTCTTTCCGCTTCCGCTTGGACCAATAAACACAAAAAATTCATTGTCTTGAATTTCTAAATTCAACTCTGATACTACCGGCTGATTTTCTTGATACTCTTTAGATACATTCTCAAATAGAATCATAGTGTTCTCCTTCAGTTTCTTCTATAATGATGTTCCATAAACATATTCCTTACTTATCGTCAAAAACCCCAGAAACTCCGAACGTTCTAAAGTAAAAGTTTCTGAGGTTTTACGCATTTTCCATCATTCCCACAATTTTTTTGCACGGTTATCGATTCGGTAATCCTGCACGATCCCATCTCGGTCAAAATGTACGCCATGCAACGCTCCTCCGTAAACAGCTCCTCCATCAATGCCGATCAGATCATCTTTGATCCATAGGTCGGTCGTTTGATTATCACCATATAACAGAGGTGTGATTGTATGCCCGAATACGATTTTTCTTCCTGTATGATTCTGTTGATCATAAAACCCTTCTCTGATCCACACGAAGTCTTCATCCGACGTTTTCTTCCAGTCTTTTTTAGACAAGTCCACTCCGCCATGGACAAAAATATAATCGTTCCATTCAAAATAAAGAAGGCAGTTTTCTAAAAAAGATTCCAACCAAGGATAATGATTTTTTATCATGCTGGCCATTTCTGTCGGAGAGTATTCCGCTTCAGCGCCTGTATGCAGAAAAGTCTCAATCGTCTTTAAGCCGCCATTCAATGCATAAAGTGAATAATTTTCTTCTGGATGACGCAAGAAACGCAAAAGCATATCCTCGTGATTACCTTTTAAACAGACAGCTCCCTTTTCATTCACTAATTGATAACCTAACTGAAAACATTCTTTTGGATTTTCTCCCCGGTCTCCTAAGTCACCAATCAACACAAGTTGTTGTGTCTTCTCGTCCCAGTACTTCAGCATTTCTTTAAACAAGTTGATTTCTCCATGAATATCTCCAATTACAAAAACGTCTTGTTTCATAAAGCAACGCCTCACTTATTTTAATATCTTAATTATACAGAAATTTAAGAAATAGGTTAAAAATTAGACTTTAAATTAATTATTAAGATTGTGCACCACAATAGACGGCACTCTTTTTTCACTCTATAATAAGGAAGTATATATATTAATAGATAGTGAAAGGAAGTTTTGAAATGAATTGGAAAAAAATCATTGGTATTCTAGTTGCGATTGCAGCTGTTGCCTTTATTGGGTACACGGTCATTTTCGCAAATAATGAAGAAGAGGCGATGTCCGTTCGTACAGACAAAGTAACAGAAGAAACCATCAATGAAACACTGAATTTGACAGGAATGGTTGAACCTGGCGAAACACAAGAAGTATTCGGCCAAGGGATGGTATCAGATTTACCTGTTGCTGTTAACGACACAGTTGAAGAAGGCGATACACTGATTTCATTCAGCGGTGTCCCTATTGAAGCCAATTTTTCAGGCACAGTTACAGCTGTCAACGCTACTGAAGGCGAGCCTGATACAAGTACACAAACTGGAACTCCAGCAGTCGTTTTAGCTGATTTGTCTCAATTGGAAGTAGCAATCCAACTGACAAAAACAGATGCTCCATTAGTTAAAGCAGATCAAACAGCTACATTAACAAGCGGAGATCAAACTTACTCTGGAAAAGTTTCGCAAGTCGATCCTGTAGCTACAAGTACACCTGGTGCTACTGGAAACACTCAATTATTAAACGCTGTGGTTTCATTTGATGAAAATCCTGAAGATCTGATTCCTGGGTTTGATATCGATGTTGAAATCACAACGAATACTTCCGAAAACGCTATGACGATCCCAATTGAAGCTCTGGTATATAATAACAATAATGAACCTTTCGTATACACTGTAGAAAATGATGTCATCAAATCTAAGCCAGTAGAAATCGGAATCCAATCTGCTACAAAAGTTGAAATTTTATCTGGATTAGCGGCTGATGATACAATTGTTCTTTCACCAAGCGAAGATGTCAAAAATGGAATCACCGTAACAACTCAAGAAAAAGAATAGAGGGTAGATAACATTGATTGAAATTAAAGGTATCACTAAAACGTATCATACTGGCGGTGAATCTCTTACTGCCCTAAACAATATTACTTTAACGATAAATGACGGAGAATTTACTTCAATCATGGGTCCAAGTGGTTCGGGGAAATCTACAATGATGAATATTTTGGGTTTGCTGGATCGTTTTGATGGCGGAACGTACTTTTTAAATGGTCAAGATGTCAGCAACTTGTCCGATAATGAAAGTGCTCATGTACGAAACAAAGAAATCGGGTTCGTCTTTCAATCTTTCAACTTGATGCCTCGTATGACTATTCTTGAAAACGTTGAGCTGCCGATGGTTTACGCAAACGTCCCTAGAAAAGAACGTCGCGAACGCGCACTGAAAGCTTTAGAGCGAGTAGGCTTAGGCAATCGAGTAAAACACCGTCCTAATGAGATATCTGGTGGGCAAAAACAACGTGTAGCGATTGCTCGTGCTATCGTCAACGAACCATCTGTTTTGATGGCTGATGAGCCAACAGGTAACTTGGACTCCAAAACAACTTTAGAAATCATGCGTATTTTTCAAGAAATCAATAATGAAGGCACTACTGTTGTTATGGTCACTCATGAACCAGAAGTCGCTGAGTATACAAAACGAATCGTTTTATTCAAAGACGGAGAAATCCAAAATGACCACTTGCAAGAACAAAAACTAGTTTAGAAAGGAGCTGTTACGCTTTGAATTTTAGTGAAAATTTTAAAATGGCGATCGATAGTGTTATGGCCAATAAAATGCGCTCCTTTCTAACCATGTTGGGAATCATTATTGGGATAGCAGCTGTTATTGCTATTTTAGGTGTCGGTAATGGAGCAACCGAAGAAATCACCGGAACGTTCAACAATTTAGGAGCTTCTACTATTTCGTTGTCAGTGACTGAAGAAGCGACTGATGATGAAGCTATTACAGAAAATGATATCATGGCTTTAAAAAATGCTATTCCAGAAATCGAACGCATATCTCCTGATGCAACAACTTTTACAGGTGTAAGTTCGGATTTTGAGAGCCGACAATCGGTCGTATCTTATGGTACACCTGACCTTCAATACACAAACCAAGCTATGGAAAGTACAATCGTTCACGGGAGATACTTCAATGAGACAGATTATGCGGACGGAAAAAATGTCGTAGTCATTAGTGAAGATACAGCTTCCGCTTTATTTAACGGCCGTACAGACGTACTAGGCGAACAGATCAGTCTTGACGGAGAGTCTGGAAACCAATTAGATTTAACCGTCATTGGTGTCGTTGAAGGAACTTTCCAAGATCTGCAAGGTTCGTTTGATTTGAGCCAAATGCCTGTATATACTGCACTTCCTTTGACAACGATGGAAAAATTAGATCCTAACATCGGCGGCTTGGAAAGCTTGACCGTTCAAGTTTCCAGCAAAGATGCTATCGAATCAGTCTCAACTCAAATCGTGCGCATTTTAGAAACCCGTCACGATGCTGTTGGAGAAAATTGGTATTCAGCAACCAACTTCTTACAAGCGTTAGATCAAGTGGATCAAGTATTGAGTTTGTTTATCAACTTTATCGCAGCAGTAGCAGCTATTGCTTTACTGGTAGGCGGTATTGGGGTCATGAACATCATGCTGGTTTCCGTTACGGAACGTACTCGCGAAATCGGTACTCGTAAAGCCTTAGGTGCAACTACAGGAACGATTTTGGTTCAATTCTTAATGGAATCTGTTATCCTTTGTCTGATTGGCGGAATCATCGGCCTGATTTTAGGTATCGCATTGGCAACAGGAGTATCTAACGCCTTAGATATCGTACCAAATATCACGATTGGTTCAGTCTTATTGGTGCTCTTCTTCTCGAGTGCCGTTGGTATTTTCTTTGGAATCTATCCAGCTCGTAAAGCTGCCAAATTAGATCCAATCGAAGCTTTAAGATACGAATAAGTTTATCTTTATCAAGATGTCTATGACGAGTTCATAGACATCTTTTTTGTATCACATTTAGAATCGGAATTGGAAATTTATGTGCCGATTCTGACTAGAGATTCGAATAACGGGCACGCAAAATTGTTTTGCGTGCCTTTTTTACGTTGCTTTTCCGATTTTGGATACATAACTTGTATTTACGTGCCCTTTTTTATTTGTTTATCTCATTAAAATAACGCAAACTTCTTGTCCTCTCAATGCCCCGTTTCCTTCGATTCCATTTGCGCAACTAAAAAAGCTGGGACACCTGTTGGGCATCTCAGCTTGATTTAAATTAGTATTCGCTAGTTACGATAGCTTCGTCGTTGTTCAATACGTCTTCATCTAATGTGTTGATTACTCTAGATGAAACAACTCCAGCAAGCATGCTGTCGTTTACGTTCAACATCGTACGAGCCATATCGATAACTGGTTCAACAGAGATCAACAATCCAACGATTGCGATTGGCAGATCCATAGCTCCTAGAACGATCAGAGCAGCAAATGTTGCTCCTCCGCCAACTCCAGCAACTCCGAATGAACTGATTGTTACAACTGCAATCAATGTTAAAATATAGGCTGGGCTAAAGATGTCGATTCCTACAGTTGGTGCAACAATCGTTGCCAACATTGCAGGATAGATACCAGCACATCCATTTTGACCAATCGACAATCCGAATGATCCAGAGAAGTTCGCTGATGCACTATCTACACCCAATGCTTTCGTTTGCGTTTCAATATTCAATGGTAATGCTCCTGCACTCGAACGAGAAGTGAACGCAAAGCTCAATACTGGCAATGCTTTTTTCAAATAAGCAATCGGGCTCACTTTAAATCCAGTCAAGATCAACATGTGGATGATAAACATCACGATAATCGCTGCATAAGAAGCAATCACGAAAACACCCAAGTTTACTAATGCATTAAAATCACTTGTTGCCAGCATTTTTGTCATTAAAGCAAAAATACCGTATGGTGACAGACGTAAAACTAATGTCACGATTCGCATAACGATTGCATACAAGCTGTCCATAATTTTTTTGAAGAAAGATGCATTTTCAGGGTCTTTTCTAGAAATTCCCATGTAAGCAATTCCTACAAATGCTGAGAAAATAACTACTGCGATCGTGCTTGTGTCTCTTGAATCAGCTAAATCCGCGAAAAAGTTGTTTGGAATAAAGTTGACGATTTGTTCTGGAATGGATAAATCTGCGACTTGTGTTGAAGTTTCTGTGATTTGTTCGATCCGTTCTGTTTCTGCTGTTCCTTGAACAAATTCAGCTCCGTCTAAGTTGAACAACATTACACTACCCATACCGATCAAAGCAGATACTGCTGTTGTCGCTAATAACGTAGTCAAAACTGAAGTACTGATTTTCCCTAAGTTTTTGTTTGTTTCAATTTTAGTGAATGCTCCAATAATAGATACAAAAATCAATGGCATGATCAACATTTGCAAGAACCTTACGTATCCTTGACCTACGATGTTGATCCAGCTGATGGCTTCTGTAGTAACCGCACCGTCAGCTCCGAAAATCAGCTGCAACAGTCCCCCAAATACTACCCCTGCTCCTAAACCTGTAAAAACACGAGTTGAAAACTTCACATGTTTTGCTTGCATTTTCCATAAACCAAACAAAACAGCGACAAATAATAATAAAACTAAAATAATTGATACTACTGTCATATAAATCCTCCCTTTAATGGCCGCTTCCCTATGACTGGCAAGCAATGTTATATCATAAGATTAAAGGTCCCAGACTGCCTAGCTTTCCGACTGACAGTCCTGAAATTCAATAGTAAAAATTTCAGTGACTTATAAATAGTAACTGTTTTTACCTAAAAAAGCAATCTAATCAGACAAATAAGACCAACTTCTTATAATAGAAGCTGGTCTTTTATATTTTTTTATTATGCAGCGAAACAATTATGTCTTTATCCGTTGTTTTTCTTGCTGAATTTCCGAATAAAGAACTTAATAATTTCAACGATTGGTATGATTGAAAAAGCTGCTCCCAATACAATCAGCCATTGTTCCATATTCAACGTTGTTACGTTGAACCAACTGTTCAATCCAGGAATCAAAATGACCATTCCCAGAAGTACTCCTGAAAATACAATCGCCAAGTTGAACATTTTATTTTTAAACAGGCCTACTGTAAATAAAGATTTTTCAATCGATTTCACGTTAAAGGCATGGAAAAGTTGAAGCAATCCTAGCGTGGCAAATGTCATTGTCAATGCATCTAAATGAATCAATTCTTCATTTCCGACATGAACTGGGTTATGCGTTGCCCACCAGTAGACCATCAATGTGATAGCACCTTCTAATATTCCTTGGTATACAATACTTGGCAAGACTCCATTTGAGAAGAACGTCGCTTCTTTTCCGCGTGGTTTTTCCTGCATGATATCTTTCTCGCCAGGTTCCAACCCTAGTGCGATTGCAGGGAAAGTATCCGTCACTAAGTTGATCCATAAAATATGGACAGGAGACAATACGCTCCAGCCTAATAATGTAGCAATGAATAATGTCAATACTTCTCCCAAGTTGGCTGACAACAGAAATTGAATCGCTTTTTGGATGTTGGTAAATACTTTCCGTCCTTCTTCTACAGCTACTACAATGGTTGCGAAGTTATCATCAGCTAAAACCATGTCACTGGCACCTTTAGAAACTTCGGTTCCTGTGATTCCCATCCCGACACCAATATCGGCCGTATTCAATGCAGGCGCGTCATTGACACCATCCCCTGTCATCGCTACGATCTTGCCGGCTTTTTGCCAAGCTTTAACAATTTTCACTTTGTGTTCTGGAGATACTCGGGCATAGACAGAATAGTTCTTCACCGTTTTAGCAAATGTCGCATCATCGATCTGATCCAATTCCGCTCCGGTGATGACCGCATCAGTTTGCCCTTCCTCAATAATGCCTAACCGTTGGGCTATCGCTGAAGCGGTATCTTTATGGTCTCCAGTGATCATGATCGAACGAATGCCTGCCGTTTTAGCAACAGCGATAGAGTCTTTTGCTTCTTCTCTTTCCGGATCGATCATCCCTACCATTCCTGCATAAACTAATTCAGTTTCCACTGTATTTGTGTTTACCTCATCTGGAATAGCACTGACAATTTTATAAGCCATAGCTAATACACGCAAAGCTTGTGTCGCCATATCATGATTGCTGTTCAAAATAGCTTTCCGGTCTTCATCAGTTAGTGTTTGAAGTTCGCCATTGATGTCGATTTTAGTACATCGTTTCAATAACTCGTCTGGTGCTCCCTTAGTTGCTATAAAGTACATTCCATCAGTCATTTTATGGATGGTAGACATCAATTTCCGTTCTGACTCAAAGGGAACTTCTGCTTCTCTCGGTTCTTTTGCTAAAGCAGCTTGTACATCAATCTCTTTATCTAGAGCATATTGAATCAAAGCCGTTTCAGTCGGATCCCCAATTAGTTCCCCTTCTCCAGAAATATTCGTATCATTCGCATACATCATGACTTTCATGACTGGCAAATCTTTAACTTCAACATCAGCTGCATCTTTTAATTGATTGTTCGCATAGACTTTTTCAACTGCCATTTGGTTCATAGTCAACGTACCCGTCTTATCTGAACAAATAATATCTGTGCTTCCTAGTGTTTCTACAGCTGGCAAATTACGGACCAAAGCTTTTCTTTTAGCCATTTTTTGTGTCCCCAATGAAAGAATTATTGTTACAATAGCAGGTAAGCCCTCAGGAATAGCTGCTACAGCCAGTGAAATCGAAGTCAACAGCATTTCTACTACATCTCTGCCGTTTGTTAAACCAACGATGAACATCAAGACTGCGATAGCAATAATCGCAATAGTCAAATATTTTCCAAGACGATTCAAGTTGCGTTGCAATGGTGTCATCGTTTCTTCAGAGGAGGCCAACATTTCAGCGATTTTCCCTACTTCTGTCGCCATTCCTGTCGCAACAATCACACCTTCTCCGCGTCCGTAAGTGACATTGCTGTTCATGAAAGCCATATTCTTTCGATCGCCGACTCCTGCATTTTCGTCAGTAATGACGGCGATATCTTTATCATCCGGTACAGACTCTCCTGTTAAGGCAGACTCTTCAATTTTAAGCGATGCATTTTCAAACAAACGCATATCAGCCGGCACCACATCTCCAGCTTCCAACAATACAATGTCTCCAGGAACCAATTCTTCACTTTTGATATGTACGACAGACCCATCTCGCCGGACACGTGCCTCAGGTGAAGACATTTTTTTTAGCGAATCGATTGCTTCTTCCGCCTTTGCTTCTTGAAAAACACCCAATACAGCATTTAGAATAACCACGGCTAAAATAATCACGGCATCTGCTGCATCACCGAAAAAGGCTGATATCAAAGCGGCTGCTATCAAGACTAAGATCATAAAATCTTTGAACTGTTCAAAAAACTTAACCAGGATACTTTTTTTCTTTTCTTCATTTAACTGGTTGTGTCCATAAGAATCGATTCTTTTCCCTGCTTCTGCAGTGGTTAGTCCTTCTCTAGATGTTTCGAACGTTTGAAAAACTGTAGCGATGTCTTGAGCAAAAAAAGGTTCCTTTCGTTGTTCTTTTCTTTCCATAATGACCACCTGCTTTCTCATTTCTTCACTTCGCTTTCATTATATGTTTTTATCTTTTGTAATTCAAAGAATCCGGTGCGTAATACAAAAAAGGAGTCGCAGCAACTTTAAATTGCCACGACTCCTAGTGAAGTAGTTGTTTTTAAATAAATGCCAGTATAAGGAAATTCAAGACAAATAATGCTGTAGATACTCCTAATACAGGGTGAACATCTTTTATTTTGCTCTTAGCTAGTTTTACAATGATGTAAAAAATGAACCCAGCTGCTATTCCATAAGAAATGCTGTAAGCTAGACCCATAAAAATAGAAGCAAAGAATGCAGGAATAGCTTCTTCTAAGTCATCCCAGTTGATTTCCAACAGAGAAGACATCATCATAATTCCTACCATGATCAACGCCGGCGCAGTAGCTTGCCCTGGGACGATTGCTACTAATGGCGAAAATAAGCTAGTCAATAAGAACATTACTGCAACGACTACACTCGTAAAACCTGTACGTCCGCCAGCTGCAATACCAGCAGCACTTTCAACGAATGTAGTAGTATTAGATGTTCCAAAAACAGCTCCTACAGACGTCGCAATCGCATCTGCAAATAGTGCTTTGTCCATTTTTGTTTTGATCCCAGTACTGTTATCCAAAGCCAATTCATCTTCTTGTGAGAAGATACCTGTTTTCCGTCCAGTTCCAATAAATGTCCCAATCGTATCAAAGACATCAGATAAACTGAATGCAAAGATCGTCATCAAAACTAATGGCAGACGAGATACATCTCCAAACAGAGAAGCCATACCTTCTGATCCAAAAGCTGCTCCAAAAGTAACACCTAATTCAGAAAAAGCACTGCCTAAAGAATTTGCTGGATTTGAAATACCTGACAAATCTACTATACCCATCGGAATTCCTAGAATAGTCGTTGCTACGATCCCGATCAAGATAGCTCCGCGCACTTTCGAGACCAATAAAATAACCGTAATAATCAACCCGAATAAAGCTAAAAGAGCTCCTTGACTGGTAAAGTTCACTAGAGCTGGAACGATTCCTCCACCACTCACTATGCTGGTAATGCCGCCTTCATAACTGGTAGCTGCTGCATCGAATGGAGCATTATTGATACTTTGGATATTTCCAGGTTCTGAAGTAAATTGTAAGAATCCTGCATTTTTGATTCCAATATAAGCAACGAATACTCCGATTCCTCCGCTGATCGCATGTTGCAAACTCATAGGAATCGAGTGGATAATCATTTTACGGACTTTTGTTACCGTGATCAAAATATTGAAGATTCCGCAAATAAATACCATCGCTAAAGCTTCTTGCCAAGTAAAACCTAGTGCAAAAACAACTGTGTATGTAAAAAACGCGTTCAATCCCATTCCAGGTGCTTGAGCATACGGTACATTAGCAAACAATCCCATAACTAAAGTTCCGATTGCGGCTGCAATTAACGTAGATAAAAATACTGCTTGCGTGGGCATTCCAGTCATAGAAAGAATCGCTGGATTAACGAATATGATATAAGACATCGCAAAAAAAGTTGTCAAACCTGCCATGATTTCTGTTGAGAAAGTCGTGTTGTTTTCTTTAAACTTAAAAAAATTATCCATTGAATAAATACCCTGCCTTTTTTATAGTTTACAAAAGAAATGCTCGCTCTTTTATAAAGTAAGAAAAAGGGTCAAAAAGTTTCTTTAAAGAAACACTGGTGTCTTTGTGGAAAAAATAAAAAACAATAATAACTCTAAAACTGATCCACAATTAAAACATCAAGCTGCTAATAGTCAGCTTGATCACACGCTCTATTTATTTCTCTAATAGTTGAACCTTTTACGGTGTTCAGTAGAAACTTCAAAGCCCATATCGCTTAAATTATATTAGATTTTTCTTTTGCTCCATCATTATAGCCGGTATTTGATAAAAGAACAAGATAAAATCATACATTTTGCAATACGTTTCTATTTAATGTTCGTTTTTTCGTGTAGTGAACACAAAAAAAGAACGGTTGAAG
>NZ_JBHFIG010000007.1:0-90907 GCF_057334175.1 Desemzia sp. AGC72 | reverse complement strand
TTTTTTTTTGGAGGTTTAGCTCAGTTGGGAGAGCATCTGCCTTACAAGCAGAGGGTCAGCGGTTCGAGCCCGTTAACCTCCACCATGAGTCATTAGCTCAGTTGGTAGAGCATCTGACTTTTAATCAGAGGGTCGCAGGTTCGAATCCTGCATGACTCATACTAGTTGTATTCATATGACTAGTATGTTTATCTATTGCCAAATTAAATACTATGCGGGTGTGGCGGAATTGGCAGACGCACTAGATTTAGGATCTAGCGCCGCGAGGCGTGGGGGTTCAAGTCCCTTCACCCGCATCATTACTTTTTTGAATGGCAATACTACTTGCCGGCTTAGCTCAGTTGGTAGAGCATCTGATTTGTAATCAGAGGGTCGAGGGTTCAAATCCTTTAGCCGGCATCATTTGCGGAAGTAGTTCAGTGGTAGAACATCACCTTGCCAAGGTGGGGGTCGCGGGTTCGAATCCCGTCTTCCGCTTTCTAGATTATCTAGATACTGAACGTAAATCTTCTGAATCTTGTTCATTATTGCCGGGGTGGCGGAACAGGTAGACGCACAGGACTTAAAATCCTGCGGGTAGTGATATCCGTGCCGGTTCGATTCCGGCCCTCGGCACCATTTATTTAGCACCCATAGCTCAATTGGATAGAGTACTTGACTACGAATCAAGCGGTTGCAAGTTCGACTCTTGCTGGGTGCATTTCTTTTATTTTATAGAGAAGCATAGAAGCGCATACATACGGGAATTAGCTCAGCTTGGTAGAGCACTTGGTTTGGGACCAAGGGGTCGCAGGTTCGAATCCTGTATTCCCGATAATAAAATCGTGTTTAAAGTGAGTGGACTCGTGTCTAGCTCGCTTTTTTTTGTGTGAATTTTTAATTTTTATAAACTATAGCACAGGATATTGTACACGTTATTGGATTGATTTATTATGAAAGATAAAACAGTTACCTTTTTAGGGAGTGATAGAAAATGACGATAGGTGCAGGGAATGGATCTCTTGGACGTTCTTCAGTTGTAAGAACGATACAAGCAGGTGGACTGAGTAAAATAGACCTTATGAATAAGCTGAATGAGAAAGATATATTTATCAATGAACTAGGTAAGCAATTATTAATGGATGGACGAATGAGTGTATCTGAGAAAATGTATGAATTAAAAACGATTGAATTAACTGTTGGAGATCTCGGGTTAATAGATGGAGCTGTTTTACCGGATATTTATGAGCAAGCTATAAAAAAAGGGTTATTTCTTTGTCCATTAGAAACGGGACCCTATTTAAGGTTAGCTTATTTGGATCAACCTGAAGGGTATACGGATAAACCACTATACGAAAAGCGAGCACCTTATGGTTCAATAACGATCGCTTCAGAAAAAGTTGATAAGAGAGAGGATTTTCCTAGAGGATTTTATATAAGAAAAATCGAAGGCAGACTTTGGTTGAGAGGTTACGTTGCAGATGACATCCACAAATGGAATTCGAATGATCGATTTTTATTTTGTTATTCTGACCAATAAAGAGGGCATGAAAACAGTACAGCAGCAACTTTTTATAAGTGGGCTTTTCAAATCAGCTTTTTTCCAGTATAATATTAGTCAGGATTAGTCAAAGGTTATTGAAGATTATTGACTAAATTAGATGGTCTTTTTTAAAGACTAAAAGAAAAGGAGGGTTATTAAAAATCAGGTATTGGAATGTGTTAGAAAACAGTGTATGATACTAAAACACCAATGACCTATTTTTAATAACAAGAACGCATGGAAAATAAAAATATGTCAGATATCATTGAATCTTATTTGAAAAAAGTGCTAGGGCAATCAGATCAAGTGGAAATCAGAAGAAGCGAAATGGCTGATTTATTTAACTGTGTTCCTTCTCAAATAAACTATGTGATCAATACTCGATTTACAGTGCAAAAAGGTTATTTAGTTGAAAGCAAGCGTGGCGGCGGTGGATACATCCGGATCATCAAAGTTAAATTGTTGGACGAATCCGAGATGTTAGATACAATAATAGAAATAGTTGGCAACAGTATTTCTCAAAATGATGCTTTTTCAATCGTGCAAAAGTTGTATGAAGATGAATTTTTAAATAAAAGAGAAGCCGTATTATTAATGGCTGCTATGGATAAAGTCGTATTAGGATTAGACAATAAAGCGGCTAAAGAGGTAAGGGCACGTATATTAAAATCTTGCCTAAACAATTTGAGGTATGAATAACGATAAGTCGGAGGCGAGAACATGAATGAATTATTTACAGAAAAAGCAAAAACAGTATTAGGGATTGCTCAAGAAGAAGCTAAGGCTTTTCGTCACCATTCTGTTGGAACTGAGCACATCTTACTAGGTATTGTAAAAGAAGCAGAAGGTATCGCTGGTAAAACACTTCGTCAGTTCTCTATCACGGAACAAGATGTTCGTGAAGAAATTGAACATTTCACCGGATACGGAACAATGAAATACATTTCAAAAGAAGCTGTTTTGCCTTATTCTCCTAGAGCAAAACAAGCCATTACATTTGCTACAGATGAATCGAGACGTATGGGTTCAGCATTGGTCGGAACAGAACATTTGTTATTAGGATTATTGCGCGAAGAAGACATTTTGTCGGCTAAGATATTAGGTAACTTGGATGTAAGTTTAAACAAAGCTCGTCAAGTAATCTTTAAAAAAATCGGACAAGATCAAATGAAGAATACAAAAAGCAAGCGTCCAAGATCAGCTGCTAAGCAGACTTCTGCAGGAACACCAACATTAGATTCTTTAGCAAGAGATCTAACAGCGCAAGCTAAAGATGGTAAAATGGATCCTGTTGTAGGTCGTAAAAAAGAAGTGAAACGGATTGTACAAATCCTAAGCCGCAGAACAAAAAATAATCCGGTTTTAGTTGGTGAACCTGGTGTGGGTAAAACTGCAATAGCTGAAGGATTAGCTCAAAAAATTATCGCAGGAGAAGTGCCGAGCACTTTGGCGAATAAACGTTTGATGATGTTGGATATGGGTTCTTTGGTTGCCGGAACAAAATACCGCGGTGAGTTTGAAGAACGAATGAAAAAAATCATCGAAGAAATTTATCAAGATGGAGAAATCATTTTATTTATCGACGAGTTGCACACTCTGATTGGAGCCGGAGGAGCAGAAGGCGCGATTGATGCTTCTAACATCTTAAAACCAGCTCTGGCACGTGGTGAATTGCAAACTATTGGAGCAACGACTTTAGATGAGTACCAAAAACACATCGAAAAAGACGCTGCTTTGGAAAGACGATTTGCTCCGATCCATATCGATCCTCCAAATGCTGAAGAAACAGAAGAGATTTTATATGGTCTGCGTTCTCGCTATGAAGATCACCATGGCGTAAAAATCACAGATGAAGCAGTTCAAGCTGCGGTCAAATTGTCTACGCGTTACATTACTTCTAGACAATTACCTGATAAAGCAATTGATTTGATTGATGAAGCTGCTTCTAAAGTACGCATCGATGTAACTGGAAAACCAACAGCAATAGCAGTTGCCGTTGAAGAATTGGATGCATTGGTCCAAGCGAAAGAAGAAGCTATTCAAAATCAAGATTTTGAAGAAGCCGGCGAAATCAGAACGCGTGAAATGAAACAACGGAAAAAAGTAGATGCCTTAATGAAAAAACAAGGGCAAAAAGAAACACCAACTGAATTAGAAGTTACTGAACATGACATAGCTGAAGTTGTAGCTTTATGGACAAGTATTCCAGTTCAGCAAATGGAACAAAAAGAATCCGATCGTTTATTAAAAATGGAAGATGTGCTGCATAAACGAGTGATTGGACAAGAAGATGCGGTCAAAGCTGTTTCTAAAGCGATTCGTCGTGCAAGAAGCGGGTTGAAAGATCCTAACCGTCCTATTGGTTCATTTATGTTCTTAGGCCCTACAGGGGTTGGTAAGACGGAGTTAGCTAAAGCATTGAGTGAATCGATGTTTGGAAATGAAGAAGCATTGATTCGTGTCGATATGTCTGAATATATGGAAAAATTCAGTACAAGTCGTTTAGTAGGTTCGCCGCCAGGTTATGTAGGATACGATGAAGGTGGACAATTGACTGAAAAAGTTCGTCAAAAACCATATTCTGTTATTTTGTTAGATGAGGTAGAAAAGGCACATCCTGATGTCTTCAACATTTTACTTCAAGTTTTAGATGATGGTCATTTGACAGATGGTAAAGGTCGTAAGGTAGATTTTAAAAATACGATTATGATCATGACTTCCAATTTGGGCGCAACAGCGTTACGTGATGAAAAATCAGTCGGTTTTTCACTGGAAGATAAAAAACACGATCATAAGACAATGGAAAAACGGATCCTTGAAGAATTGAAGAATTCATTCCGTCCAGAGTTCTTAAACCGTTTAGATGAAACAATTGTATTCCATTCATTAGAAAAAGAAGAATTGAATGAAATCGTGAAATTGATGTCTCGTACGATCGTCAAACGTTTAGAAGACATGGATATCTATGCTAAAATCACACCAGCAGCGATAGAGGTTATTTCTAAAGAAGGGTTCGATCCTGAATACGGCGCTCGTCCTTTACGTAGAGCCATTCAAAAGAAAATTGAAGATTTGTTGAGTGAAGAGTTGTTAAGCGGGAACATTAAGATTGGAGATCATGTGACTATTGGAGCTCAAAAAGGAGAAATCCGATTCACTGTTCGTGATCCTAAAAAATCTGCAAAACAAAACAAAGAAAAAGTCTCTGCTCAATAAGACAACTTTTACAGCCTACCAGATACGATTCTGGTAGGCTTTTTATTCGTGATAAAAAAATATTTCTGATATGATGAAGCTGATAAAACAAACGAGAAGGATGTGGATTTTCATGAAAAATTCTACGCGTAATTTGTTATTGGGCCTCGCAACAGCGACAGCAATTGGTGCGGCTTATATGATCTTGTCTGATTCAGCAATGGAAAAAGTAGAAAATAAAATCAATCGTAAACGTGCAAAGTATTTTGTTCAAAAAAAATTGAATGGCAATCCTAAGGCGATGAAAGTGGTAGAAAATTTATCAGATGAAGAGTTGATCAATTTATTAAATGTTGTCGATAAAGTAAGCAATATAAGAGGCAATATCAACGAATACACAGATCAATTTAAAGATGCTACTATGCACAAAATGAAAAAGTAATGAAACTATCCTGGAAATCAAAAGACAACGAAGCATCGCGAAAGATGCTTCGTTGTCTTTTTAATTCAGCGTCAATAAATAGCAAAGCAACAAGTCATCCATATTGCGCAAAGATAAGCCGCTAGCTTGATGGAATCGGTCTATGCGGTATTGTAAAGTATTACGGTGGATATATAGAGATTTGGCAGCCACTGAGATATTACCTTGGCTTTTCCACATCGCTAAAATCAATTCTTTGAACTCAGCATCAAAAACAGTCTCTGCTTTCAACTTCTGCATCAAGGGACTCTTTTTTATGGCGTCAGCAGTATAATGATGCAAAGCAATCGTTGATAAGTCGAACACTTGAGATTGCTTGTTTTTTTGAGTATCAAAAATATTTTGTTCTTCTTTGAAAATCTGCGTCAAAGTTGTTTCTATTGGCCAAAATTGACCGATGTAATACACCGTCTTGATGGAAAAGTCATCATCTAAAGTGCGTATGATTCCAGCCATTTCTTCATTGCTCAGCAAATGCTCTTGCTTTTCTTCAATAAGTATTCCTTTTGTTTCAGTAATGAAAAAAGCTTCTTCTATGTTCAAAAATAAACTTTTAAATGCATCGAGCCAAACAGACTGCGTAAACGTGTCATCTATTTTAACAATCTCAAATTGAATGATGCGGTAACTGCCTTCGTTTCTCGGCAAAGCAAATGACTCTTCCAACAGAAACGACTGCCATTTTGAAGCAGCAGAACGAGTTGAAGAGGTCTTTTTTTGTGTCAAAGCATACTGGATCAAAGCTAATTCAGTGTCGCTTTTTTGTTTTCTTTCAAGTTGGATCCATTTGTCTTTATAAGGGAAAGCTACATATTTTTCTCCAGAGGTGTTGGAATGTGTCAGTACAGCTTCTGGATACAATAATTTCATTTCTTTGAAATTCACTTATGTTCCTCATTTCTGTAGAAAGATATCGGTTGATTAGAGCTTCCTCTTTATTTTATCATGGTTTGACTTTTTTTGTAGGGTTTGAGGAAGAATATGCTATCATAAGGGAAGTGAAAACAGACAGAGGAGAATGATATGGAATTATCTAGCGTTGAAAAAGAGTTTTTTATGCGAGAAGCCATCAAAGAAGCGAAAAAAGCAGAAGCAAAATTAGAAGTTCCGATTGGTGCGGTAGTGGTCTTGAATGGAGAGATTATCGGCCGTGGACATAATTTGCGCGAGCTGACTCATGATGCTACTACTCATGCAGAAATGATCGCGATTCGGGAAGCAAATCAGCATCTAGACAATTGGCGTCTAGAAGATACGCAATTATTTGTGACGCTTGAACCTTGTCCAATGTGCAGTGGAGCAATGATTTTGTCGCGTGTAAAAGAATTGTATTACGGAGCTCCAGACCCTAAGGGCGGTACTGCGGGAACATTGATGAATCTGTTAGGGGATGGGCGGTTCAATCACCAAGTAGACATTGAAAAAGGGTTATTGGAAGAAGAGTGTGCAGCTCTATTGACGGATTTTTTCCGTATGCTTCGTGCACGTAAGAAAGCAGCTAAACAAGCCCAAATAGAATTAGAAGAAAAAGAGGATTAATATGAAAAAGACAAGAAATACAAAGAATTGGTTATACAGTATCGTTGGAGTACTGGTCCTTTTATTTGGAGGACAACAGCTGGATGTATTTGATACGCTGCTTCCATCAGAAAACACGCAGATAGAATCTACAGTTCAAGAGAGTGGCGTTACTGAAGGAAATGCTTACTCCACGAAAGATGAGGTTGCTGCTTACCTGCATCAATTCGGCGAATTGCCGCCTAATTATTTGACGAAGCAAGAAGCAGAAGCTTTAGGTTGGGATAATGAAAAAGGCAACTTATGGGAAGTGGCAGATCAGATGTCCATAGGGGGCAATAAGTTTGGAAATTATGAAGGGTTGCTGCCTGAAAAAGATGGACGCATCTATTATGAAGCGGACATTGATTATCAAGGAGAATATCGAGGTCCCAAACGAATCGTTTATTCGAATGATGGGTTGATTTTTTACACTGATGACCACTATGAGACATTTGAACAGCTTTATTAGGAGGTTGCTATGATAAAGAAAATAATTCTTGACGGCAGTCAAATGACGGATCGAGAAGAATTGCATGCCTACTTGAAGAGAGAGCTGGACTTGCCTGATTATTACGGCAATAACTTAGATGCTTTGAAAGATTGTTTAACGATGGATTTTTCTTGTAAAGTGATCGAAGTCTGGTATCCAGAAATGATGGAAGAGCAGTTAGGACGATATGGAAAAAATTTACTGCGAGTGCTGAAAGATTCAGCTGCTGAAAATCAATATCTTGAAGTTGTAGTAAAAAAAGCTAGAGAATAAACAGTGGTAAGCTGTTTTCTCTAGCTTTTTTTTACTGTGTTCGATTTTTAAAGACAGGTGCGGTGAAACGGTGCAGCAATACGGCCATGAAAGCTCCAACGATTCCTTGAAGTAAATTCATGGGAAATGCTGCTAGACCTGCAGCCAGTCCGAAGAGAATCCAGTCTCCCAAAACATACCCCACTGCCATCCAAACACCAGCTGTCAGAGCAGGAATCAACGGTTTAGAAGAAGGCAGCTTAATAAATAGCCATCCGCATAGCAAACCTTCTATCCCTTTGACCAAAAAAGTGATGGGGGCGTAGAAAGAATAGCCTGTAAATAAGTCTGCTAATGCACTTCCAATACCACCGATCCAAAAACCGCCAGCCGGACCCAGAAGCATGCCTGCCAGCAACAAAATCGAATCCCCAATGTTCACGTACCCTTGGGCAAATGGAATCGGAATGCGAATAATAAGCGTCATTACTACTGTCATTGCAATAAATAAAGCAAATAATACCAAGTTTTGTGTAGTGAGTGTTTTCTTATTCATAAGTTGTCCCCCTGATTTATTTTCTATTATACATTATTCGCTATGCAGATAAGAAGATAGTTTTCAGAAAAATGATGGTAAGGGAAGAAAATAGAGATAAAACTGGTATAATAAACAAAGAATGTAATGGAATAGTGGTGAAATAGATGAAGCAACCAAAAGTATTAGTTATTCAAGACATCTCAGCCAGTTGCCAGATTTCGATGAATGTGGCTGTGCCGATTTTAAGCAGTTTGAACAACAGCACTCATATGCTGCCTACTGCTTTGCTGTCTACACACACGGGTGCTGGATTTGAAGATTACACTTACTTGGATCTGACGAGTGAGATGTCTAAAATTTTAGACCATTGGAAACAACTGGGTCTTATTTTTGATGGAGTATTGATCGGCTACTTAGGCTCGCATGAGCAAATAGAAATAGTGAAACGCATCATTAAGGACTTCACAGCACCTGAAGCAGTCATTGTACTGGATCCGGTAATGGGCGATCATGGAGTGTTGTATGATGGATTTGATGAAGATTATGTTCAGCAAATGCGGGAATTGTGTCAACTGTCGACTGTGATTATCCCGAATTTGACAGAAGCAGCTTACTTAACAAAAACTCCTTACCGAAAAGGACCTTATACACCAGAGGATATCAAAATCTTGATGGATAAAATGGTTCAATGGAATGGAAAACAAGTCGTTTTGACTGGAGTAATGCTGAATGAAACAGAGATCGGAGCAGCCAGTATGTCAAAACAAAACCAACAAGTCAGCTATGCTTTTTCAGCTGTTTATCCTGGGCGTTTTGAAGGTACTGGAGATGTGTTCAGCAGTGTGATCGCTGGATTTTTGTTTCAAGATCTTCCTCTGGAATCAGCTATGACAAGTGCGGTGGAGTATGTGGAAAAAGTCATTAAATGCACTCTTGAAAATAGAGCTAACTTAAGATTCGGAGTACAATTTGAGACAGATCTACTGTTTCTGATTGAAAGGCTGTATGATTTAAAAAAATAGACAAATAAAAACTGCTCATTGGGATAATTACCCAGTGAGCAGTTTTTTTGTTGTACCTTTTAAAATGAATGGAATTGCTTTTAAAAAGCTTTATCTTACTTAGTGTCTACCTTTTCTACAAATACTTTAAAAGCTGCCTTGTAACTTAACATAAAAGTCTTTCCCTCTGGGGTTTGTAAAGCCAGCGAACCTTCATATGCTTCTTTGGCCAGCAATGTGTAGCGCTGCTCTAATTTGATGCCTTTAACAGTAATGTAATCTAAAAAGTCAGGATCGTCTTCTACTTCTTTTACAACAAATGACTCACCAGGCGTCAAATCATTCAATTGAGGGTAGTCATAGCTTTCTGTGGTACCGTCTTTTGCAGGGATTCTTCCGCCGTGAGGATCAAATTCAGGTTCTCCCAAAAATTGATTCAGTCGTTCGATCAGCAAATCAGAAGAAGCGTGTTCTAAACGGTCCGCGTCGGCATGGACTTCTTTCCAATCATAGCCCAGCTTTTCCAACAAAAAGACTTCCCAAATACGGTGTTTTCGAATAACTTGGTTTGCCAGACGCAATCCTTTTTCAGTTACTTGAACACCTCTATAAGGAGTATGAGTGATCAGGCCTTCTTTTAATAATTTGGTATTCATATCTGTTACTGACGCAGCAGATACATTCATCGCTTCTACCAACTGTTTATTGTTTACTACTTTGGTGGCTCCTCCGAGACTAACGATGGTTTTTAAATAATCTTCTTTGCTTGGCGTCATTTGAATACTCCTTTTTACTTCCGCATACAGATAAGAATATTTACGTTGAATGTTCTTGCCTGTAAAAACTTGCTTAATGTAACTGACGTTTATGAATAATTTTCAATAGGTCAGTTTAAATCGGTACTTCCATTATACCTCATACAGAAAAAACAACCAAGTAAGGAATGGACGGTTTTGCTTGTAGCGATCCATTGACCTGACTGGAGCCTATAATCCTCCAGATGTTAAAATTTCAGACAGAACCGTCCATGTATTCCGAAATAGCTGCATACAACATTTATTAGTTTTGTTTTACAGCCAGACAGCAATTCACGTTTTTCTTTTAGCCTACCAGAGACGATTGGATATATAAGCTTGTTTTTTATTTACATTTTCCCACGCGGATAATTTAATAATGAATTAGTTTAGGTTGACTTTATATAATTTTTAGTCTAATCTAAAAATAACTTAAAACAACTCGAAAGAAGGTAAATAAAATGAAAAAACTAGCTGTGCTTTTTTCTGCTGTTGTCCTCTTGATTTTGGCAGGATGCCAATTTGATGCATCAGATGCGAATGAGGGGAATTCGACCGCTCAAGGAGAAGCTGTTCAAATTATTACGACAACAACTATGATCACTGATTTAGTCAACCAAATAGGTGGCGAGCACGTAGAGGTAGAAGGTCTGATGGGACCTGGAATCGATCCTCATGGATACCAAGCTTCTGCTTCAGATGTCACCAATATGATGGAAGCTGATGTCGTTGTTTCAAACGGGTTACATTTAGAAGCTCAATTAGGAGAAGTTTTCGAAGGACTGGAACAACAAGGAAAAGAAGTTTTTGTATTAGAAGAAGGTTTATCAAAAGAAACATTTTTGTCATCTGATGATGATTCACTAGCTTATGATCCTCACATTTGGTTTAGTGTCAGCAACTGGAAATTGGCAGCTGACTATATCACAGACCAGCTAAGTGAATTTGATAGTGAAAATGCAGATGCCTATCAAGAAAACAATGAGAATTACCAAAAAGAATTGGATGAGTTAGCAGCTTATATTAATGACCGTATCACAGAAATTCCGGAAGAAAGTCGTTATTTAGTCACAGCTCACGACGCGTTCCATTATTTTGGAGAAGAGTTCGGATTTGAAGTGGTTGGACTTCAAGGGTTGAATACTCAGTCTGAAGCTGGAACACGTGATGTTAGCGATTTGGCGCAACTCGTAGCAGATAAACAAATCAAAGCGATTTTTGTAGAAAGCTCTGTGCCTACTCGTACGATTGAATCTCTTCAAGAAGCTGTCCAACAAAAAGGTTGGGATGTTTCGATAGGCGGAGAGTTGTTTTCAGATGCATTAGGGGATGAATCTCAAAATGCCGAAACCTATGTAAAGATGTACAAATCCAATATAGATACGATTGTGGATGCTTTAAAATAAACAGAAAGAAGGGCTTGTCATGAATCAAACAGCTATTCATATTGAACAACTAACCGTAGCCTATCAAGCCGTACCTGTATTATGGCAAGTAGGTTTAAACATTAAAAAAGGAAAACGAACAGCCATCATTGGACCAAATGGAGCAGGAAAATCGACCCTCATCAAATCCATTTTAGGATTGATGACTCCGCTGACAGGAGAAGTGGATTTCTCTGTAAAAAATGGAGAATGGTCGGATTACAATTCAATCAAAAAATCAGTTGCCTATGTTCCTCAAAAAAGTTCAGTAGACTGGGATTTTCCTATAACTGTTTTGGATGTTGTCGTGATGGGGAGATATGGTCATTTAGGCTGGTTCAAGCGTCCAGGCAAAAAAGATACGGCACTGGCAGAAGAGATGTTGGTCAAAGTAGGGATGCATTCTTTCAAAGACAGACAAATCAGTCAACTTTCAGGCGGACAAAGACAGAGAGTCTTCCTTGCTCGCGCTCTAGTCCAGCAAGCAGAGATTTATTTATTGGATGAACCGTTGGCGGGAGTAGACATGAAGTCGGAAAAAGTGATTATGGAATTGCTGGAGGAATTAAGTTCAGCCGGGAAGACTGTTATTGTGGTCCACCACGATTTGCAGACGGTAAAAGAATATTTTGATGAAGTTATTTTTTTGAATCGTGAAGTAGTGGCTGCTGGATCAGTTGCAACAACTTTCACTGAAGACATTATTGAAGAGACCTATCGTAAAGACCATAGTGTTGCTGAAAGGGTCGATCAGTTATGATAGAACAATTGACTTCGTTATTGAGCGACTATACGTTTCAACTAGTAGCTTTGGGGACAGGATTTCTTGGACTCCTTAGTGGAGTGATCGGAACATACGCTACTTTAAGGAAAGAAAGTTTGCTGGGAGATGCTTTGAGTCATGCAGCTCTACCAGGGATAGCCATTGGATTTTTATTTATTGGACGAAAAGAATGGATCGTTTTGATGATCGGCGCAGCCGTCAGTGGGCTATTTGCTACTTTTTTGATCCAATGGATGAGCCGAAAAAATGTGGTGAAATTCGATAGTGCTCTGGCGTTGATTTTATCGAGTTTTTTCGGTCTTGGTCTAGTATTGTTGACGTATATCCAAGATCAGCCCAATGCAAATCAAGCTGGGCTGGATAAGTTTATTTATGGACAAGCCTCATCAATGCTGCTGTCCGATGTCAGAATGATCAGCATTATCGGAATTGTGCTGTTAGTGTTAGTAGGGATATTTTGGAAGGAATTCAAAGTTTTTACTTTTGACCCTGTCTTCACTCAAACAGCTGGATTTTCTAGTTCCATACTCCAATTTTTGTTGTCTACGATGATGGTCTTGGTCATTATTTTGGGATTAGAATCGGTAGGGGTCATTTTAATGAGTGCTTTGGTGATCGGGCCTTCCGTAGCTGCCAGACAATGGACTAACCGATTAAGCGGGGTCATGGGATTAGCAGGTGTGTTTGGATTCTTGTCTGGAGTGATTGGAACGATACTCAGTTCACTTGGAAAACAAATCCCTACTGGACCTACTATCGTACTGGTGATGAGTGTATTCGTAGTCTTCAGTCTATTTTTTGCTCCTAACCGCGGTTTGATTCGAAAATACGTCTCTCAGAAAAAACAGCAACAAATGTATAAGAAACAAATAGAACTAAAAAAGGAGGGGAAAGAATATGCTGGTTGAGATCCAATTGATTGCCATTGTAGTAGCAGTTGCTTGTGCTTTACCAGGTGTTTTTCTAGTTTTGAGAAGTATGACGATGCTGTCTGATGCTATAACACATACTGTCTTGTTAGGAATTGTTTTAGCGTTCTTTGCGACTCAAGATTTAAACTCTCCTTTATTGATGCTGGGAGCTACCCTTGTCGGTGTGGCTACAGTATGGGTGATTGGTGCTCTACAACGAACGAAATTATTGAGTGGAGACGCTGCGATCGGGATCGTGTTTCCTTTGTTTTTCAGTATAGCCATCATCTTGATCACGCGCTATGCAGGAAGTGTGCATTTGGATACCGATTCTGTATTGATGGGTGAATTAGCTTTTGCTCCTTTCAAGCGAACTCAATTGTTCGGAATGGACATTGGACCACAAGCATTATGGACGATGGTAGTTATTCTATTGATCAACAGTGTGTTTATGCTCCTTTTTTATAAAGAGTTGAAACTCTCTACTTTTGATGCGGCTTTAGCTGCTGCGTTAGGATTTTCTCCAGTGTTATTGCATTATGGACTAATGTCTTTAGTTTCACTGACGGCTGTTGGAGCTTATGATTCTGTAGGATCAGTATTGGTCGTCGGTTTTATGGTAGGTCCTGCTTTAACAGGGTACCTTCTCACGCGGCAATTGCATCACATGATTTGGGTAACTGTTATAACCGCAGTCTTCAATAGTATAGTTGGTGTGCAGCTGGCTTTCGCTTTAGATGCTTCACTAGCTGGAATGATTGCTGTTGTCACAGGTGTCACAGCATTTGCAGCATTCTTGTTTTCTCCAGAAAAAGGTTGGCTCAAAAAAACGCTGAGTCGTTCAAAGCAGCAAAAGAAATTGTACAAATGGAAAATGAAACAAGAGATGGAACAGCATTAAAATTCACTAAAAAGGCTTCTGCTCAAAAATGAGTAGAGGCCTTTTTGCTTATTCTTTGTTCATATTTCGGTCTTTTTCTACAACGGCGTCAACGGCTTTAACCACAGAAGTCATAAACCCGTTTTCTTCTAAAGCCAGTACACCTTCAATAGTAGTACCGCCTGGAGAAGAAACTTGATCAATCAAGTTCCAAGGTGTCTGGTCACTTTCTTTGAGCATTTTACCGCTGCCGAGAACCGCTTGAGCAGCAATTTTGGTTGCCATCTCTTTTGGGATACCATATTTAACAGCTGCTCGAGAAAGAGCATCGACAAATAAAAAGGTAAATGCTGGAGAACAGCCTGCAATCGCAGAAAAGACGCTGAAATCTTTTTCTTTCATCACGATTGCTTCACCAATCGATTCAAATACACTGACAATAAAATCGATTTCTTCAGCAGAAGCGTGCTCATTCCCGCAAACTGCAGCCATTCCTTCACTAATCTGCGAATTTAAATTAGGCATGACACGAATGATGCGCATGGGTGAATCTTGCCCAATCATAGAATGCATTTGAGCTAAAGAAATACCTGCTGCAATAGAAACAACGACAGGATTGTGTTCAATCAGTAATGGAGCTAATTCTGGGAGTACGGTAGAAAATAAATTCGGCTTAATTGCTAAGATGACAACATCTACTGTTGACACCAGTTCCTCATTGGATGAACACACCGTAGCCCCTGTTACACTAGCTAACCGATCTCGTTTTTCTGGTGTTCGGTTAGAAAGATAAAGATTCTTTTTAGGCATCTGCCCTGAAGCAACTATCCCTTTTACGATGGCACTCGTCATGTTGCCTGTACCGATAAAACCTACTTTCATCATTCAATCTCCTTTCAATACTAGAACTATTTTTCTACACCATTTATTGACTAGAGTAGAACTAGAAAACTACTGTCTTATTTTAGCATAGATTTGACCATTAAAAACAAAAGGGTTGACTTAATTCGATTACAGTTGTAAACTGTGGTTGTAGATGATTACAAATGTAAACGATATAATTTTTTTCGAAAGGAAGAAGACGATGGAAGCTATTGAGAAAACGAAAATCAGCGGTGCTGAATGGGAAATCATGCGAGTCGTGTGGACATTAAAAAATGCAACCAGCAAAGATATCAGTTCTATTTTACAAAATAAAATGGATTGGAAACCGGCTACGACTAAAACATTGATCGGACGTCTCGTTAAAAAAGGTGCTTTGATCACAGAAAATGAAGGAAATCGATTCATTTATTCAGCTGCTGTGAGTGAAGAAGCAGAAGTGAAAAATGCGGCTCAAAGTATTTTACAGAATGTCTGCAATCGAAAAGTCGGGGAAATGATAGCAGACTTGCTCAGTGAAGCTATGTTAAGTCATGATGATGTCGCTTTGCTGGAAGCAATTTTGGAGAAAAAGAAACTCGAAGCTGTTGATCAAGTACCCTGTGACTGTGTTCCAGGACAGTGTACTTGCCAGCACATGCATGGATAGGAAGGACTATAAGGAGGGTAACAATGGTACAAAAGACAGTGAAAATAGAAGGCATGAGTTGCGCTAGTTGTGCTCAAACGGTTGAAAAGGCAACAGCTAAACTAGCAGGGGTACAAGAAGCGAATGTAAACTTGATGACGGAAAAATTAACCGTTCAATTTGATGAAGCTAAAACAAATATGGAAGACATCAAGGCGGCAGTTGATGCGTCTGGCTATAAAGCGGTGGAAGAAGGTCAAACAAAAACGTTTGTGATAGAAGGCATGAGTTGCGCAAGTTGTGCTCAAACGGTTGAAAAAGCAACAGCGAATTTAACTGGTGTAGCCAATTCGACAGTAAATTTAGCGACAGAAAAAATGACTGTTCAATATGATCCGTCTATTCTTTCTGTCAATGATATTACAGGTGCGGTTTCGGCTTCTGGGTATAGTGCTCATGAAGAAGTTGGTAATGCAGATTCAATCGACGAAGACCGCGAGAAAAAAGAAGCTCACATGAAAGAAATGTGGCGTCGTTTCTGGTTGTCAGCAGTATTCACTGTACCGCTATTGTATATTTCGATGGGACATATGATTGGAGCACCTTTGCCAAGCTTTTTAGATCCGATGCATCATGCTGGTGTATTTGCTTTAATTCAATTGATATTGACCATTCCGGTGATGGTATTAGGGAAAAAGTTTTTCACTACAGGATTTAAAGCGTTAGTAAAAAGACACCCTAACATGGATTCTTTGGTGGCTTTAGGAACCAGTGCAGCTTTTATCTATAGTCTGGTTGCTACGGTATCCATTTGGCAAGGGAACGATTCGTTGGCAATGGATCTGTATTACGAGTCAGCGGCAGTTATTTTAACGTTGATTACTTTAGGGAAATACTTTGAAGCTCGTTCGAAAGGGAAAACCTCTGAAGCCATCAAGAAATTGATGGGACTGGCTCCAAAAACAGCCAAAGTCATGCGTGATGGCAAAGAAACGGAGATTTCTGTAGAGGCAGTTCAAGTTGGCGACATTGTGGTGGTTCGTCCAGGAGAAAAAATGCCGGTAGACGGGGTTGTCATTGAGGGAACGACTTCTGTTGACGAAGCGATGTTAACAGGGGAAAGTATCCCTGTGGAGAAATCAGTTGGCTCCCAAGTTATCGGAGCTAGTATCAATAAAAACGGAACTATTCAATACAAAGCGACAAAAGTCGGTAAAGACACAGCTCTTGCGCAAGTCATCAAATTAGTGGAAGATGCGCAAGGATCCAAAGCTCCGATTGCCAAATTGGCAGACATCATTTCAGGCTATTTCGTACCAATCGTAATAGTGCTGGCTGTATTAGCTGGAGTCGCTTGGTTTATTGGAGGTCAATCCGGCGTCTTTGCATTAAGCATAGCGATTTCTGTTTTAGTCATTGCTTGTCCGTGTGCTTTAGGTTTAGCAACGCCGACAGCAATCATGGTTGGTACAGGAAAAGGTGCTGAACACGGAGTCTTGATCAAAAGCGGGGCAGCGTTGGAAACCACTCACAAAGTTCAGACAGTCGTATTAGATAAAACTGGAACGATTACAGAAGGTAAACCACAAGTGACAGATATTTTATCTGCAACAGGCATTTCAGATGAAGAGTTGCTGGCGATTTCGGCTTCTGCTGAAAAGGGATCAGAACACCCATTAGGTGAAGCAATCGTTCGTGCAGCGGAAGAAAAAGGATTGCATTTGCGGAAAACGAACTCCTTCAATGCAGTTCCTGGACACGGAATCGTTGTTCAAATTGATGGAGACGTGTATGCACTCGGCAATAAGAAAATGATGGAGCACCAACAGATTTCATTGGATGATTTCTCCGGCAGATCAGATAAATTAGCTGGTGAAGGGAAAACACCGATGTATATAGCTAAAAATGATGATTTAATGGGAATCATTGCTGTAGCCGATACAGTAAAAGAGACAAGTGGTCAGGCTATCTCTAAGCTGCACCGTATGGGGATCGAAGTAGTGATGATCACTGGGGACAACCGTCGAACTGCTGAGGCTATTGCGAAACAAGTGGGTGTGGATCGTGTCTTAAGCGAAGTCTTGCCGGAAGACAAAGCGAAGGAAATCAAACAATTGCAAGAAGAAGGCAAAAAAGTCGCGATGGTTGGAGATGGAATCAATGATGCTCCCGCACTAGCTCAAGCGGACATTGGTATCGCTATTGGATCAGGAACGGACGTTGCGATCGAGTCTGCGGATATTGTTTTGATGCGCAGTGACTTGATGGACGTACCAACAGCCATTGAACTAAGCAAAGCTACCATTAAGAATATCAAAGAAAACTTATTCTGGGCATTTGCTTACAATACATTGGGTATTCCGGTTGCCATGGGCTTGTTGTATCTATTCGGCGGACCATTATTGAACCCGATGATTGCTGGAGCAGCGATGAGTTTCAGTTCTGTATCGGTATTATTGAATGCTTTAAGATTGAAACGATTTATGCCGTCTGCAAATCAGTAGCCGTTTAACTCAATGAGGATTACACTAGAGATAATGACAAAACAAAAGGAGAAATGACAGATGAGAAAAGAAATCACTATTGAAGGTATGAAATGTGAAGGCTGCTCAAATGCTGTAAAACAACGTTTTTTAGGTGTTGAAGGAGTCAACGATGTCGTTGTCAATTTAGAAGCTAAAAGCGTCCTTCTTGAAGGAAATTCAGCAATAGATGAAAATGAATTGCGCGAGTCGTTATCAGATACAAATTATTCAGTAGTCGGCATCAAGGAAATGGATGCCTAATTGAAAACAGAACGCTTATCTTATTTAATGAGATAGGCGTTTTTATTTAAACCTATTCTTGTTTTAGATGAGGACTAAATACTCAATATAAAATGAAGGAGTGATTTGAATGGATAAGAAAAATATTGATGAACATCAACATCATAACCACCACCATCACCACAATGGTCACGAGCATATGCATCATCACAGACCTAAAGATGAAGAACACGTGGGTCATATTTATCATGAAGAACAAGTAGAAGAAGGGATGCAGGAGGATTCAAATCCTTCTGAAGCGCATAATCATCATCACCACAGAGATCATGACCATGATGATCATCATGATCATATGGACCATGGCGGACACCATCACCATGGGAATTTCAAAGAGATTTTTTTGAAGTCGCTGCCTTTAGGAATCGTGATCTTGATTTTGTCGCCATTGATGGGATTTGAACTGCCATTTCAGTTTGCATTTCCTTATTCTGACATTTTAGTAGCTGTATTGGCAACGATTCTATTCGTATATGGAGGCAAACCTTTCTACCAAGGAGCCGTTGATGAGTTCAAACAAAGAGCTCCGGGAATGATGGCACTGATTACTTTAGGAGTAACCGTGTCGTATTTGTATAGTATGTATGCAGTGGCAGCCAGGTATCTGACAAACGAACATGTGATGGATTTTTTCTTTGAATTTGCATCCTTGATTTTAATTATGTTGTTGGGACACTGGATTGAAATGAAAGCAGTGGGTGAAGCAGGCGATGCACAACAATCGTTAGCTGAATTGCTGCCAAAAGATGCTCATGTGGTATTGGAAGACGATTCAATTGAGACGCGCTCAGTGTCTGAATTAAAAGTTGGAGATATTGTACGGGTACAAGCAGGCGAAAATATACCAGCCGATGGTGTGATCAAGAGTGGCGAGTCTCGAGTGAACGAAGCACTTTTGACTGGTGAATCGAAGTCTATTGAAAAAGGGGAAGGAGAACAAGTTATTGGCGGCTCAACAAACGGCGACAGTATTTTGTATGTAGAAGTAAAAGAAACCGGAGATAAATCGTTTATTTCTCAAGTCCAAACCCTTATTCGACAAGCTCAAGATCAACCTTCAAGAGCTGAAAACATTGCGCAAAAAGTAGCAGGATGGTTGTTTTACATTGCGGTAGCAGTTGCAGGAGTCGCTTTTGTCATCTGGTTGTTGGTCGCAGATATAGAAAATGCCGTTATTTTTACCGTAACGACTTTAGTCATTGCCTGTCCTCATGCGTTAGGTTTAGCCATTCCTCTAGTCGTAGCACGCAGCACTAGTTTAGGGGCAAGCAGAGGATTGTTGGTCAAAGACCGTGAAGCATTGGAATTGGCCATAAATGCTGATGTGATGGTGTTGGATAAAACGGGCACATTAACTACTGGTGACTTTAAAGTGTTAGAAGTTGAGGCGTTGGATGAGAGTTATTCTCAATCGGAACTGATAGCGTTGATGGCAGGAGTCGAAGGAGGATCGAGTCATCCAATTGCACAGTCCATTAGAGCTTATGCAGACAGAAAAGGGATTAAGCCGGTCCTGTTCGATTCTATTGATGTCATATCAGGCGCTGGGGTCAACGGAACCGCTAATGACAAACAGTATAAACTGATCAGTCAAAAAGCTTATGGCGAAGATTTACCTGTAAATATACCTGCAGGGGCAACCCTCAGTGTCTTATTAGAAAACGATAAAGCAATTGGAGCAGTAGCTTTGGGAGATGAGTTGAAAAAAACGAGTTCAGAACTCATCAAAGTATTGAAAGCAAATGGAATTCAGCCATTGATGGCTACGGGTGATAATGAAACTGCAGCTAAAGCCGTTGCAACCGAATTAGATATCAACTACAAAGCTAACCAATCTCCAGAAGACAAATACGACTTAGTTGAGATGCTGAAAAATCAAGGTAAAACCGTCATCATGGTAGGTGATGGAGTAAACGATGCCCCATCACTTGCTCTGGCAGATGTTGGAATAGCCGTTGGAGCTGGTACTCAAGTAGCGTTAGATTCGGCAGATGTGATATTGACACAGTCGGACCCTGGTGACATTGAGTCATTTATTGAGCTGGCCCAAAAAACAACCAGCAAGATGAAACAAAATCTTTTATGGGGAGCAGGATATAACTTTATTGCGATTCCGTTAGCAGCAGGGATATTGGCCCCTATAGGCTTTACCCTGAGTCCGGCAGTTGGTGCCATCTTGATGTCATTGTCTACTGTGATCGTAGCGATCAATGCGATGACGCTTAGATTGAACAACTGATTGTCTTGTAGTGAAAAAAAATCTTTCAACGTTAGTTTAGAAGTTAGAGTGAAATTTCAGAGAATGAATATTAAATAGGTGTTTTACCCCTTATTGTTTTTAGACAAGTGTATAGTAAATACAGCAACGCAAAGGATTCATTAACGTATACAACTAATGAATCCTTTGCGTTGCTTTTTGCAAAATGAAATCTATTAATCTAAATTGATTCTTGCTAGACCTTGTCTATCTTTTAAGAGTCTTTTTTATTCATTATCTTTTTTTTCAAAGTCTGCCAAAAAACCAACCAATTATAAATTCCTTAAAAGTATTGAAAATGCTATACTGAAAAATGTAAGGGATTTTAAAACGAGAATAAATAGTTGGTTAAAAAGCAAATGTACCTAGGAGGAGAAAAAATGAGAGAGATTATTTTTACGACAGAGAGCGGGGCTGACTTGCCAAAAGAGTTAGCTGAAAAATACAACATCAAAACTGTACCAATGCATGTAGTGATGGATGGAAAAGATTATAAAGACGACGGATCATTACCGGTCAGTAAGATTTATGACTATTACAATAGAACGAAGTTGATTCCTTCTACCACATCAACTAATCCAAATGAGTATGAAGGGTTCTTTGCACAAATAAAAGCGGAAAATCCTGGATGTACGATCGTCCACGTTGGATACACCTCAAAAGCTTCATCTTCTTTTCATAATGCAGAGATCGCCTCAGAAAATTTTGAGGATATTTATTTGATTGATGCGTTGAACGTTTCTGCGGGATTGACGGTAGTGACGTTATACGCAGCTCAACTTTTAGAATCAAATCCAGATATGCCGATGGACGAACTAATTCAAAAAATTCAATCCAGTGTGCCGAAAAGCAGGATGTCATTCGTACCGGGGAGTTTAGAATTTTTAAAAGCTGGAGGACGAGTATCGAATGCGGCTTATATCAGTGCTTCTTTGTTGCAAATCAAACCGTTGATTGAGTTGATTGATGGAAAATTGGTCTCTACGAAGAAATACCGAGGAAAAATGAGTCGAGTGGCAGAAGAACTGTTGAAAGATTATTTGAAAAAATACCCAATCGATAAAAAGCAGATTTATTTCGTCTTTTCAATCGGCTTAGATGAACAAGTCAAATTACAAATGGAACAATCTGCTAAAGAAAAAGGATTTGAAAATGTGACTTGGATTCAAGCTGGATCAGTGATCTCTACACACGGCGGACCTGGTGCTTTTGGGATCGCTGGAATGGAGCAATAAATAAGTTTTAACGGAAGGAATGGGCATGGAGAAAGAAATCAACCTAAAAGAACTATATAGTCAGTTGGATCATTATGTGACCGCAGGAACGACTTGGCCGGCAGATAGTATCTATGAAATGATGTTGGGAGCTATTTTAGTGCAAAATACCACCTGGCACAATACGACTCTTTCTTTAGCGCGCATAGGCGAAGCCACTCATTTCGACCCGGAAGCTATTTCTGCTCTAACCATTGTAGAAGTAAAAGAACTGATTTATTCGAGCGGATTTCATAAACGTAAATCTCAACTGATTCTAGATTATTTTGACTGGTTGAAAAAATATGCGTTTGATTTAGAAGATATCAAACGCAAGTACCAGGATAAGTTGCGCGAACGGTTGCTTCAATTTAACGGGATAGGGAATGAGACAGCGGATGTTCTATTGTTGTACGCTTTTGAAATACCCGTGTTCGTAGCGGATACTTATGCGCTCAAATTATTTCGCCAGCTAGGCAGTGAACAGAGTACAGACTATCTGAGTTTGAAGAGATATGTAGAAAATTCTGCTGATTTTAAGCTGAAAGAGTGGCAGAAATTTCATGGACTGATCGATGAATATGGGAAAGTCTATTTGCGTGGAAAACAAGAAAGCATTCATCCTCATTGGGAAGAATACAAGTTAGTGATCAAACCGAGTTGAGCGTCTGGGAGTGGAATGTAAATGGATTTAGTCGTTATCATAGGACCGCAAGCCGTTGGGAAAATGACTGTGGGAAGAGAATTGGAAAAAAGAATGGATGCAAGGTTGTTGTATAATCACGAAACGATTGATTTATTCGCTAAATTTTTAGATTACGGAAAGGAAACGTTTCGTTTATCTGATCAGACTAGAAAAGAGTTGTTCAAAGCGTTTGTCAAAAACAAGACAAATAAAGTCGCAAGCATTATTTTTACAGTGGTAGTGGCATTTGATTTGAAAGAGGATGTAGAATTTCTACAAGAAATCAGGGATATCTTCTTAAATGCTGACGGAAGAGTGTTTTTCGTTGAACTTGAAGCAGAACTAGAGACTCGCTTAGAAAGAAATGTCAGCGAAAGCCGCTTGGTAGCCAAACCTTCTAAGAGGAATTTTGAATTTTCGCGAAATGAGTTATTGACGACTTATAAAAAGTATCGATTGAATTCTTTACCTAATGAAGTAGAGGAAAAAATCCAACAAGTAAATTATTTAAGGATAAACAATACTTATTTAGAACCGGAAGAGACTGCGGAAAGAATAGCAGCATTTATCCAAAGTAAAGATTAAAAGTTAAGGCAATCGTTGAGTCAGTGTCTTAACCATTTAAAAATAACCGATGCTTATTAGGTAGAGCATAGACGGTTATTTTTTTTATAACGATTAAATACCTGTTTACTTATTGCTAGGTCTATTATTTGAAGAGAAGAGCCTCAAAAGGATACAATATAAAGCGAATAAAGAAAGCGCTTCTTAGCTGAATAGATGGGAGAGATGGTAAGCATGAAAAGTATTTTTGATACCGTTGAATTGAATAATGGGGTAAGGATGCCTATTTATGGTTTGGGTACTTCTGGGAACAAAGATCAGACAGTTTGTAATGATACAATAAAAGCAGCGGTTGAGGCTGGCTATCGTTTGATCGATACAGCTCAAATGTACGGGAATGAAGAGCAAGTAGGAAAAGCCATTCACCAAGTCGATCTTTCTGACAAGAACTTGTTCATTACCAGCAAGGTGGATAACCCTAATCATGGGTATGAGGCAGCCAGTAAAGCGATTGATGATTCACTGGAAAAGATGGGTCTAGATTATATTGATTTGTACTTAATCCATTGGCCTGTAGTTAAAGGTCGAGGAGAGAACTGGCAGGAAGATAATATCGAAACATGGCGTGCATTGGAAGATGCTTATGAAGCAGGGAAAGTCAGAGCCATTGGTGTCAGCAACTTTATGGTGAAACACTTGGAAAACCTGCTCGCCAACTGTCGAATCAAGCCGATGGTCAATCAGATTCGACTGCATCCAGGTGTACTGCAAGAAGAAACGGTTGTTTTTTGTGAGAAAGAACAAATCATTATAGAAGCTTGGTCACCTCTGTCTCCAATCAAACAAATGTCTGAGGATGAAAAAGTAAAAGCCATGACAGAAAAATATGGGAAATCTTTGGCTCAGCTGTTGTTGCGCTTCAGTCTGCAACACAATTTCGTTCCACTGACAAAGTCAGCGCACCCTGAACGAGTAACAGAAAATGCTGAGATTTTTGATTTTGAAATCTCAAATGAAGATATGGACTACTTGAACAAGTTGAAATTTGATGATTTTGAGGCACCAGATGTAGATATAGAAAGATAGATTTTGTTCAAATCATCGAAAATAATTTACTGAGAACCCCAACGATCAAAAAGTCTGTTAGGGTTCTTTTTTGATTGCCATTTCTATTTGTTTTTTTCTAAGGTAAAATAGAGGGAAACAAATAAAGAAGGAGTGAAGAATGGTGTCAGTTGAATTTTGGGTCGCTGCAGAGACCTTTTACAACACTACAATGGTTGCAGTTGCTGTTGTTATCCTAGTGCTGATTATGTTGTCCGGTATGATTTTAGGTTATTCAAAAAGTCGGTACAAGAAAAAAATAGCTGCGGCAGGCGGAGTTTTAGTTTTAGGACTCAGTATTTGGTTAATCATAGGACATTTGAGGTATCAAGAATTCTTGGAAGTGAACGAGCATGTCACACCGCTAGTACGCGACAGACAAAAGAAATTTGGCGATTACACCTATCGTTCAGAAGATGAGATGCAATTTTTTGCCAAATTACATGATCCAGACAGCGTAAGGTCGTTAGAGATGTATCGGGAAGAAACGGTCACTGAACCAATCACATATATAGGGAAAGACGCCAACTTTTATTATTTTGAGCAAAATGAAGATCTGTTCAAACAGCGAAGCAACGTCTTATTTGACGCTGACGCAGATGAAACAGAGATGGTGGGAAGCGTTTTTCATTTAATAGATGAATCTTATTTTGACATTGGCTTCCGCAATCCGCCTTATATCATGTTTGATCACATTGTTGTCGATCAAGAAGAAGAGAATGAATTGATCAATGTCGAAAATGATGATTTCGTGGCTACGGCTGAAGAACATTTCAGCAAAACATGGTCGTTTTAATGGAGAACGGAATATAGGCAGGTGAATAATGTGAGCAAAGTTTTGTTAACTAATATGTGTATGATCATAGATTTAGAAACTAAACGGGTCTTGGTTCAAGATCGCAGAAAGAGCTGGAAAGGACTGACTTTTCCAGGAGGTAAAGTAGAGCCTAAAGAATCGATCATCGGTTCAACGATCAGAGAAGTGAAAGAAGAAACAGGGCTCGATGTCACTCAGTTAACGTTATGCGGAGTGAAGGATTGGTATGAAGAGAAAGAAGACTTTCGATACATTGTTTTTCTTTACAAAACGAATCAGTTTACAGGAACGCTATTGAAAGAGACTGATGAAGGTTCTTTGCATTGGATGAAAATGGAACACCTGACAGAAGAGAATTGTTCGCCAGGGTTTGCAAAAACTCTTGATGTGTTCAACTACCCAGAAAAGCAGGAACACTTTTTTCATTATAATGAAAATGAGGAACTTATCAGCAATCAAGTGATTTGATCATTAAATTTAAGGGCGGTGTCTATTATGAATAAAGAATACCTTTTTGCTTTGCACGATCATATTGACGGAGAACGTATTTACTTAAGACATGTGTTGCTGAAAGATGCAGAAGACATGTATGAATACGCTAAGGATGAAGAAACGACTAAATTTGTTTTTGATAAACACGAGGATTTAGAAGACACGCGAAAAAATATCGCTAAATATTTTTTGAGCAGTCCATTAGGCAAATATGCTATCGTCTTGAAAGAAACAGATAAAATGATTGGGACAATCGATTTGCGTATTGAAGAAACTCATAAGAAAGCGGAGTTGGGCTATACTGTGAATAAGGAATATTGGGGAAAAGGATATGCAACGGAAGCTGGAAAAATGGTGATCCAATTAGGTTTTGAAATCTTTGGACTGCAGCGGATTTTTGCTTTTCATGACGTGCGGAATCCTGCTTCTGGTAAAGTGATGGAAAAGATGGGACTGACTTATGAAGGTTATTATCGAACAAATCGTTTTGTTAAAGGAGAATTCGTGGACGATAAATGTTACAGCATCATCAAAGAAGATTATTTTTCTGAATAAATTATAAACTCTCTTTCCAAATTAGCTGTTATTTGGCGAGAGACTTTTTGAGCAAAAAACTTGATGAGCGTCAATTCTTTCAAGTATTTTTTCCTCTACAATGAAGGTACCTCAATAAAGATATCTTGAGGACAAGGAAAGGAAGCGAAGCTGATGTCTTCAATAGAAAGAGACGAACATGATCACAGTTTAAAATCTCATAAAGCGTGTGTCTCTTTAGTCCCTATTTTCAAGCATCTAGACAATGAACAATTGGATGAAATCATGGCTGCAACTCGTTCTGTTTCATTTAAAAAAGGAGAAACCATTTACCGCGAAGGAGATAAAGCTGATTCTCTTTACATTGTTCATAAAGGAAAAGTCCGTATTTATCGATTGACAGAATCAGGAAAAGAACAGCTGGTTCGCTTATTGAATCCTGGGGACTTTACAGGAGAAACTGCTTTATTTACAGACTCTATTCATGGATCATATGCTGAGGCGACGACAGAAACTAAAGTTTGTGTGATTCAGCGGACGGTATTGCAAGGATTTCTATTGAAGTTTCCAAGTATCTCATTAAAAATCCTGGAGGAATTCTCGAATCGATTAAATATTTCAGAAACACAAACTACTCGTTTTTCCAGCGAAACAGTAGAAACGAGAATTGCACTTTTCCTTACTGAACAAATGGATCAGGAAAATGACAGCAACCTAGTCCATTTGCCTATGAGTAAAAAAGATTTGGCTTCTTATTTAGGCACGACTCCTGAGACGATCAGCCGAAAATTTGCAGAATTGGAAGTTAAAGGGCTAATTCTCCAAAAAGGAACCAGACAAATTGAAATTTTACATGTAGATGAGTTATTGCTCGTTTAATAAGATGAGAGCCCTATTCCCAAGTTAAGAGGAATGAATTTAACTTTGGAATAGGGGCTTTTTTTTTTACACAAATAACTTGGGAAAGAAATTGAGTGAAATATTTAAAACCAGCTCAATTATTTACATGAGTTTGTTATACTGGTTAAAGAAACAAAGACTATTTTATTTTTGGGGGAGACTACATAAATGATTGAATTCAAACAAGTTAGTAAAGTTTATGGGACTAAACAAGCATTAAGGGATGTTTCATTTACCATACAACCGGGAGAAATATTTGGGTTGATAGGACACAACGGAGCTGGAAAATCGACAGCAATCAAGACTTTAGTCAGCATCATTAATCCGACTCAAGGAGAAATATGGGTCGATGGAGAAAAATTGGATCAGAACCGACTAGAAATCAAAAAAAAGATAGGCTACGTACCTGATTCACCAGATATGTTTCTTCGTTTATCGGCAACGGAATATTGGAACTTGATGGCTTCAGCTTATGAATTATCTGATGAAGAAATGACTCAACGGTTAACCTATTTATTGGATTTATTTGATATGAAAGAGAATCAGTACGGAATCATCAGTTCTTTTTCTCATGGGATGAGACAAAAAACATTTATTATCGGAGCTATATTGTCCAATCCTGATATTTGGATATTAGATGAACCGATGACTGGTTTAGATCCGCAAGCAGCGTTCGATCTGAAAGAAATGATGAAAGAACATGCAGCAAAAGGGAAAATCGTGTTGTTCTCTACTCATGCTTTAGAAGTGGCACAACAGATTTGTAATCATATTGCGATCCTTAAAAAAGGAGAGATCCTTTATGATGGAACGATTGAAGATTTGCAGGCTAAGAATGAAAATCAATCTCTGGAAAGCATTTATTTAAAAATGGCTGGTAGAGAAGCCCAAGCTGGATCTGTAACAGGAGGCATCGAATAATGAGATGGAGACTAGTAGGTGAATTGACTAAGGTAAATCTTCTGTATGCTAATCCGCAAATGATTGAAAAAAAGCGGAACAAAGAAGCTGAAACAGGAAAACCTTCTAATGTGTCGGCTTATAAAAGTGTGCTGGGACAAAATTTATTGATGTTTGTCATCTTTTTCTTTTTATTTTTTGTAACGATGTCTATTGGAATCAACTATGTGGATTATCCAGGATTATTTACTGTTAATGTGCTTGTCTTTTTAATGATGTCTTTTTTACAGTCTTTTTTGATCGTTTACAATTTGTTTTATGAATCTAAAGATTTAGAGTATTATTTACCGCTCCCTTTTAAATCCAGCGAGATATTTGCGGCTAAGCTTTCAGTATTGGCTTTAATGATTTCACCTTACTTGGTACCTGTAATGGGGTTGTTCGTTTTACTCGGAGTAAGTACAGAAAATAGCTACGTGCTGTCTCTCCTTGGAGCAGTATTATTGTTTCTTTTGCTGATGGCGATATTAGTGCTTGTGTCCTTCTTACTTGTCCACTTCATGACAAGCTTAGCTATTTTCAGTAAGAATAAAAATGTGGTTTCTACCGTTCTTTATACGGTGTCCAGCATTGGGATGATCGTAGCGATTTTGTTCATAACAAATAATCCGTTAGCTGGGGATACGGCGCTTCCTGGACAGTTGATACCAGACAGTCAAGCTATACCATTCATTGAAAGCTTTTATACATTATTAGTCTATCCTTCTCAAATCGAAGGCTGGGCGGGATTAGCTGGATGGCTTGCTGTATTGATTATTTTATCTGGAATTGTGTACAAATGGGTCGTTCCTAACTTTTATGGCGAACAAAAAAATTCAGCTGAAAATGAAACGCAAGAACAGACAGAACAACCTATCCGAAATAAAAGGCAAGTCATTGGCGGACGAGTTAAGAACGCTAAGCCTGAATCAGTCAATCGTATTCTGTGGAAATACAATGCAGGATTGATACAAGACGGGACACTGATTATGCAATTTATCAGTTCGAAGATTTTGTTCCCGGTATTATTATTAGGACCTACTTTGTGGGGTGGGTTAGATTTAAGTTCTATACCGTTCTATTATTGGGGAGTATTCTTTTTTGGAGGTTTTATTTATGCCTTCTTAACCTTGAATAGTATCTCTATTGTAGGGGTCATCATCTCATTAGATAGAGAAAATTTTCTTTACATGAAATCATTGCCCTTTTCAATGAAACACTATTTAAAACAAAAACTTTGGTTTTCTTACAGCATAGAATTGGTTCTTCCATTCGTGTTAGGAGTGATTTTTATGGTTCTTATCAAACTTCCTATTGTTTTAGGCCTATTGTTATTGCTGGGACTTGTATTAGGAACGTATGCTTTATGTCTTTTCTATTTTATACGCGACTATAAAAAACTGCATATTGACTGGCAAAACTTAACAGAATTGTTCAATCGAGGAGGCGGAAACTTTATCCAAGTAATCAGTATTATGGGGTCGATATTCATTGGTATTATTCTAGTAGCATTATTGTCTTTCTTGATTGCTTCACTGCCTCCAATGGGTCGAATAGCAGTTTCGATTACTGCCGTTGTCATCCCAGTTGCCATTAGTGCAAGTGTTATAATATGGGCTAATAAACAATTTTGGTCAAAATTCGAAGAATAAAATAGGTATGAAACTGTTTCTCCAGCATTTTATCCAATGCTGGAGAAACAGTTTTTTCTTGTGTTCAACTTTCAATAGAAACAAGAATAAATTCAAAATCAATGTATAAGAGTAATACAGTTTTTAGTACTGTTTCGATTAATAGATAAACAATATTGTTTTTTAATAAAACTTTGAAAAGCTTGTTTTAGTGGTTTTTATCAACTTTTAGATATTTTTCAATACCCCAAAATGGATTTTATTTCAGACTAAATTGACGACAGAAATCCGTGCTGTTACTATTTGTAAAGCGACTAAAAACTAAAGGGGATTTAAGGATGAAAAAGAAACTGATTTCGGCAATTATCTTACTTGCATGTGCAATGCTGATTATTTCAGCTTGCGGAACTAAAGCGACAACTGATGAAGAACAAAAAAAGGTGACAGAACAATTAGTTTCAAGAGACTGGGAAATAATCAAAGAAGACGGTGTTTTGAACGTGGCAACTTCTGGGACGTATTTTCCTAACTCATATCATGATGAAGAGTTAAACGAGTTGACTGGTTTTGAAGTAGAAATTTTACGAGAAGTAGCAAATCGTTTGGGATTAGAAGTTGAGTTTACTGAAATGGGAGTAGACGGCATGTTGACTTCTTTAAACAGCGAACAAATAGACATAGCAGCACTTGGAATCGATCGGGATGGAGAAAATGCGGATAAATACAACTTTACGATCCCGTATAAATATTCTTTCGGCTCTATGGTCGTTAGAGAAGAAGATAATTCAGAAATCGAAAAACTCGAAGATTTGAAAGGGAAAAAAGCAGCAGGAGCAGCAACGACTTCTTATATGAAAGTAGCAGAGAAATTTGGAGCTGAACTGGTCATCTATGATAATGCAACAAATGATCAATACTTGTGGGATGTAGCTAACGGACGTACAGATGTCATTTTGAACGACTATTACGGTCAATTGATGGCAACTGAGGCGTTACCGGAAATACCCGTTAAAGTCCATGATGTATTTTACAATCCTAGTGAAACGAATTATGCGATCAAATTAGGAAACGATGAATTGACGAAACAAATCAATGCACAATTAGAAGCGATGCATGATGATGGAACATTAAGCGAAATTTCTAAACAATTCTACAACGGAGAAGACGTAACGGTTCAAAAAGATTACGAATTCCAAGAAATAGATGTTTCGAAATAATAAGGAGCTGGCAATAAAACATGTCTGACGTACAATGGCAATACATCTTTGATCCGCAACTAGCTCTAGAGAGTATACCGTTCTTGTTAAAAGGATTGCCTTATACATTAGGGATTGCTTTAGTCAGTACTATTTTTGGGACCATTATTGGATTTATAGTAGCGCTCATGCGAATATCACCCGTTCGACCATTGGAGTGGTTGGCTCGGTTTTATATCTCTTTCATGAGAGGGACACCGGCGTTGGTCTTATTGTTTTTACTTTATTTTGGCCTGCCATTTATAGGTGTTCAGTTCGATGCAGTAACAGCAGCCGTTATAGGGTTTAGTATCAACTCGGCTGCGTATATTGCTGAAACAATCAGATCCGCTTTATCTTCGGTGGATCACGGACAATGGGAAGCGGCGTATGCTCTAGGATTGAAAAAATCGTTTATCATGCGCAAAGTCATTATTCCACAAGCAGCGCGAATCGCTATTCCGCCTTTGAGCAATGTCATGCTGGACATAATCAAAGGAACATCGCTGGCAGCAATGATTACTGTTCCAGAAATGTTTCAAAATGCTAAAATCGTAGGAGGCCGTGAGTTTGATTACATGACGATGTACATTTTAGTAGCCGTCATGTATTGGATCGTTTGCAGTCTTTTTGGAGTACTGCAAGAGTACTTGGAAAAACGAACTTCTGTCTACGTTGAAACACGATAAAGACTGTTAAAACTAGGGATCATAAAAAATCTTTTGAAAAAGGGTAGATATAACTTCAAATATCTAGTATAATAAGAATTGCCGAAAGGCCATATAGCAATGGTGGACTTATGAATCGTGTCAGGTCTGGAAGGAAGCAGCACTAAGTTTGCTTCACCATGTGCTGTATGTTACATAGAATAATTATTTTATCAAAATGATATTATAACATAGCGTAAAACCACACCAGTCGTTTATTCGGCTGGTTTTATTTTTGTTTTAACTCCCTTAGATCTTCAAATGGCTGATCGTAAACTGCCGCAAAAAGATACGATACTATCTTCATGGCCGCTTGCAGAACAAGTTACTGCCATGAGAAGTTTAATCTGATCGCTTATGGCAATTGCGTTTCAAAATCCGGTCATGAGAGAGTTGAACAACAGGTTCATGGTCGAAAACGGATCTTGCATCCGTCTATAAAAATAAAGCAAACATGCTGAAGATCAGCTCTGTCAAATAAGCAAAAAACAATCTCTATGACGGTTTAAATTTGGCAGGATTTACCGTATAATAGTAACTAGTACAGTGGTTAAAGGAAGGGAGAAGCAAGATGAGTTATCAAGCACTTTATCGAGTCTGGCGGCCTCAACGATTTCAAGATATTGCAGGTCAAACCGCTATTACTCAAACGTTAAGAAATGCTTTGATTCAAGAAAAGACGAGTCATGCTTATCTTTTTACTGGCCCTCGTGGTACGGGGAAAACAAGTGCGGCAAAGATTTTTGCTAAAGCGATCAATTGTCCTAATCGAGAAGATGGTGAGCCGTGTAATACCTGCGAAATTTGTACAGCGATTACTACAGGTCAATTAAATGATGTGATCGAGATCGATGCGGCCAGCAACAACGGTGTTGAAGAAATCCGAGATATCAGGGACAAAGCCAAATATGCTCCAACGAGTGCAGACTATAAAGTCTACATCATTGATGAGGTGCATATGCTTTCTACAGGAGCATTCAACGCGCTGTTAAAAACGTTAGAAGAGCCGCCTAAAAATGTTATTTTCATTTTAGCGACTACGGAACCACATAAGATCCCGCTGACGATTATTTCTCGTACGCAGCGATTTGATTTCAAGCGTATTTCTGTTAGAGATATTTGCAATCGGATGGAATATATTTTACAACAAGAAAATATCGCATTTGAAGAAGATTCGTTAAAAGTAATTGCTCGAGCTGCTGAAGGCGGTATGCGAGATGCTTTGAGTATATTAGACCAAGCGATCTCTTTTGGCGATAGTCTGGTTACGATGGAACATGCGATGGCTGTTACCGGAAGCTTGACGCAAGAACGATTGATCGGCTATTTCAAAGCAATTATACAAAATGATACTGAAAAAGGGCTATCACTTGTTCAAGAGATTCTTGCAGAAGGAAAAGATGTAGCTCGTTTTGTCGAAGACCTTATTTTATTCAGTCGAGACATTTTGGTCTATCAACAAGCGCCTCAAAAAGCTGATTTGCTGGAGAGTGCTCATATTGATGAAGGGTTTATGGAACTGAGCCAGCAAGTGCCCGTTCAGACTTTGTATGAAGTGATTGCAACTCTAAACGAGACACAACGCGAGATGCGTTTGACAAGTCATGCTGACGTTTATATAGAAGTTGCGACCGTTAAGCTGACACAGTTCAGATCAACGGCTCAAGTGACTGCTGTTCCCAACCAGATGCAGGCGGAACAGACAGTGGAGAACGCTGGATCTCGTATGCAAGAATTGGAATCAGAATTAGCTCAAATGAAAAAGAAAATTCAAGAAGTTATGGCAAATGGTGCAGCTCAGCCAGCTGAAAAAGCTAAAGCTAAGCCGAAGTCTCCTCATAAAGGGGCCTTCAAGCCCAATTCAGCAGCTATTTATAAAGTCTTGGAAGTAGCGACAAAAACAGATCTAGTGCAGTTAAAAGACGTTTGGCCTGATTTGCTGAATATGCTGTCCGTTACACAAAGAGCTGTTATGAAAGCTTCTACCCCTGTAGCAGCTAGTCCAAATGGTTTGATTGTTTCATTTGAGTATGATATTTTGTGTCAAAAGGCAACAAATGATGCCGAACTGATTGAAGCTGTGAGTGAATACTTAAGAAGATTGATTGGTCACTCGCCGCAAATGATCTGTGTGCCAGCTGAACAATGGCCGACAATAAGAAATACCTATATCAAACAAAATAAAGATCGCTTAAAAGCTAAAAAAGCTGCTCCTGCTGAAAATCTTCCCAAAGGAGACCAAGAAAAAGAACGTTCGACCTCCAAGGAAGTTCCAGGAGATTGGGAAAGCTTGGATCAATTGATCCCAAGCGATGAAGAAGAGCTGGAAGAAAAAGTGGATGAGAAAGATGATCCGCTTGTCAGCCAAGCGATGCAGTTGTTTGGCTCAGACATTGTAGAAATCAAAAATGATTAAGAAAAGAGAGGAAGATTAAATATGCGCGGTGGAATGGGAAATATGCAAGGTATGATGAAAAAAATGCAAAAAATGCAAAAAGAAATGCAAGAGGCTCAAGAGGCATTAAACGCTACTGAATTTGTGGGAACTGCAAATGGAGACTTAGTAACAGTAACCTTTACAGGAGATAAAAAAATGACTGCTATCAATATTGATCCTGAAGTGATCGATCCAGAAGATAGCGAAATTTTAGGAGACTTGATTTTATTAGCAACAAATGATGCTTTAGCTAAAATCGATGCTCAAACAGAAGCTTCAATGGGTAAATATACTAAAGGCTTAGGAATACCAGGTCTTTAATCAGCAGATTAAATAGAAGAATGAATAGGGATGCCACTGCGGGATCCCTTTTTTAAAGGAATAAAAGGCTAAACGCAGGAAGGAAATGGACATGCAATATCCTGAACCGATATCAAAATTAATGGACAGTTTTATGAAATTGCCGGGAATTGGAGCTAAGACGGCTGCTCGATTGGCTTTCTACACGCTTTCCATGGATGAAGATGATGTAACTGACTTTGCAAAAGCGTTGATCAGTGCTAAGCGTGATCTGCATTACTGTTCTATATGTGGTCATATCACTCAAGGCGATCCGTGTGAAATCTGCCAAGACAAAGCACGAGACCGCAGTATGATCTTAGTAGTAGAAGATGCTAAAGACGTGATCTCCATCGAAAAAGTGAGAGATTTCAATGGTTTGTATCATGTGCTGCACGGTATCTTATCCCCAATAGAAGGTACAGGCCCAGAAGACATCAATATCCCTTCTTTACTAAAAAGACTGCAATCCGATGAAGTTCAAGAAGTGATTTTAGCAACTAACGCAACCGCTGAAGGTGAAGCCACAGCCACCTATTTATCACGCTTGATCAAACCAGCCGGCATCAAAGTAACCCGCTTGGCACACGGACTATCCGTCGGAAGCGACATCGAATATGCCGACGAAATAACCCTAATGAAAGCCGTAGAAGGACGCCGCGAAATCTAGAGAGCGGAGAAAAGCGTTTAGCCTATCGGGTATAAGAAAATCCCAATAGACAGGTGCTTTTTACCTGGCAGTTGGGATTGGCTTATAAACGCATAGGCTGCTTTGCGCAGCTCGTTTTAGATCAGAGCCAAAACTCGCTTAAACCCGTAAACCAAACTGACCACACACATATTGTCTCTCGTACCATAAGAAAGTTGGAAGCAAAATGAAATGGAAGAAAAAATATCGTTTGCGCAAGGAATATGATGAATCTTTGTTACTTCTTATGACCAGACTGAGAGAAGACTGGGAGCATGCAAGAAAAATAGAAGAAACATCTATTGAAACAGATGAGTACCTATTTGCGCAGACAAAATTAGCTGAAGCGAAGTTTTTTTATTTGTTCAAAGAAGCACGTTGCCGAAAAATAAAAGGCGATTTGAGCGCATACAGCTCTAAAAAATAAGAATAAAACTAACTAAGGATGGTGAAAGTTGTGAAACGAAGTAAGAATGTTCAACAACAACGCCGTCCTCTTTTTTGTGCACTCAATGATCATGTAGAAAAAGAAAAAGTGTCTTTTCATGTTCCAGGACATAAAAACGGTATGAATTGGCCGCTTGATTCGGCTATGAGGCAAATGTTGCCATTCGACCAAACGGAAGTGACAGGATTGGATTATTTGCACGAACCAGAGGATGTATTGAAAGAAAGCCAAGAGTTATTAAGCAGCTTTTACAGCAGCAAAAAAAGTTATTATCTTATCAACGGCTCAACTGTTGGGAATTTATCTATGGTCATGGGAGCTACGTCTAAAGGAGATTGGGTATTGGTGGATAGAACGTGTCACCAGTCAATCATCCATGCTTTAGAGTTGGCAGGTGTCCGACCAATATTTGTAACGCCAGCTTATCAAATGGAAATAAGAGAAGCAGTCGGAGTATCGTTGGAAAACGTACAAGCGGCATTTAAAATGTACCCGGATATAAAAGCTGTCATCTTAACCTATCCATCTTACAATGGGCAAGTATTTTCATTAGACAAAATCACGGAGTATGTTCATCAAAAAGGAGCTGCTGTTTTAGTAGATGAGGCGCACGGTGCACACTTTGTATTGGGAAATCCATTTCCAAAACAAGCCCTTAGTTTAGGAGCAGATATTGTGGTGCAGTCGGCCCATAAAATGTTGCCGGCTATGACACAAACAGGCTACTTACATATTCATCCCAGAGTTTCAGAAGCAATACAACGAAAAGTCGAGCAGTATCTGCATATGCTGCAGTCAAGCAGTCCTTCTTATGTGCTGATGCAGAGTCTAGAATACGCCCGCTTCTTTGCAGCGCAATTCAATGAAGAAGACCTGAATACTACACTCGGTTATCGAAATCATTGGATAAAAATTTTTAAAAACTCAGGATTGATGTATTTGCAAAGTGATGATCCGCTAAAAGTTAGATTGTACTGGCCAGGAAAAAGCGGCAGTCAATTGCTTAAGGCATTGGAAGAACAAGGGCTGTTTTCAGAAAAAAACGATGAAGAGAGTGTTTTGCTGACTTTTCCTTTATTGAAAAAAGACGACAGATCATTAGAAAAAGTGGAAGCAGTAAAACTACCAGAATCTTTTCCGGATGTTTTGAATAAACATTCGGTTCAATTCAATATGGACAAGTTTCCGATGCTTTCAGAATTGGCGATTTCCTATGAACAACAGCAGCAGTTGCCGATCAAAAAAATCAAGTTAGACAAAGCAGCAGGTGAAATTGCTGCTAGAAATATCGTCCCGTACCCTCCTGGAGTACCTTTAATTTTAAAAGGAGAAGCAGTTACAACAGAAGCCATCGAACAGCTGACATTTTATCTTGAACAAAACATGCGTGTAGTTGGTTTGAATAATCAACTGGAGATGGATTTTTTTTCAAACTTGCAGGAAATCAATTAGACTGAATCGTTGAGATACAGTATAATGATAAATAAGATAAAAGATTAAGGGGTTTTTGAAGGTGAAGGGAATTTTTATAACTATTGAAGGTCCAGATGGGGCCGGAAAAACGAGTGTCATAAAAAAGCTGCTTCCAAAATTAGAACAAGCTTTGGGAGAACGCATTGTATCCACAAGAGAACCTGGTGGCAGTCGAATTGCTGAAAAAATTCGCGAACTGATTCTGGACCCTGAACATACAGAAATGGATATACGCACTGAAGCATTGCTATATGCAGCGGGCAGAAGACAACATTTAATGGAAAAAATCTTGCCTGCCTTAAAACGTGGTGAAATCGTTTTATGCGATCGGTTCGTAGACAGCTCTTTGGCTTATCAAGGTCATGCTCGTGGAATTGGAATGGAAGAAGTTGCTTCTATCAATCGTTTTGCGACAAATGATATTGAACCAGATTTTACACTTTACTTGGATATTGAAGCAAGCGTGGGCTTGGAACGAATCCACAAAGGGAAAGCTGACCGCCAATTTGACCGTTTAGATCAAGAAAAGTTGGAGTTTCATGAAAAAGTACGGGAGGCTTATTTGAAATTAGCGGACGAACATGCTGAACGCATCACACTGATTGATGCTGCTCAAGAGCTGGATATAGTAGTGGATGAGTGTTATAAAGTGATAATAGAAAAGTTGAAAAACAGAACGTAAGTGGACCAGGAGGGTGTTAAAGATGAAACTGATATTAGCTATTGTTCAAGACAAAGATGGAAACCGGTTATCAAACGAGTTCGTTGAAAGAGGTATTCGTGCTACGAAATTGTCTACTACAGGTGGATTTTTAAAAGCAGGAAATACGACTTTTATCGTAGGGGTAGAAGAAGAGCGAGTGGATGAAGTGTTGGATGTTATTCGCGAAAATTGTTCTGCAAGAGAACAATACATGCTTCCTCCAACTAGTTTTGATGTTTCTTTAGAAACAAGTTTCCCTTACCCTGTTGAAGTTGAAGTCGGAGGCGCTACAGTTTTCGTTATGCCTGTCGATCAATTTGAACGTTTCTAAAGATGAAGTAAATATAAATAATGAATAAAAATTTCAGTACAGCAAGGTCGTGAAATCCAATCAAAAATAGAATAAATCGGCTTCAGCCTGTATTAATACAGCAATTTCAAAAAAATATGCAACACAATAAGTTAGCTCACGCTTATCTATTTGAAGGCGCACGAGGGACTGGTAAGAAGGAATTGGCTTTATGGGTGGCAGCAGGTATCTTTTGTGAAAACAAAAAGGAAGGTCTGTCCTGTACGACTTGCCAAAATTGTACCAGAATATTGGAAGGTCATCACCCTGATGTTGTGGAAGTGGAACCGAGCGGGCTGTCGATTAAAGTGGAACAAATACGCTACTTAAAGTCTGAATTCGGCAAACGTGGAGTGGAAGGGAATAAAAAAGTGTTCATTGTAACAGATGTCGAAAAAATGACAGCTGGAGCAGCGAACAGTCTATTGAAATTTCTGGAAGAGCCCAATGGAAACGTGACAGCTTTTCTGTTAACAACCGCTAAAAATCGCGTTTTGCCTACTATCTTATCCAGATGTCAGCTGATTCATTTTTCACCTCTTCCAAAGCCGGTACTGCAAGAAGAATTAGAGAACAATGGAGTTACGCAAAATCAAGCAGCGTTATTGGTCCATTTGACTAATGATGTAACAAAAGCTGTGGAAATGAGTCAAGATGAGTGGTTTATAGATGCTCATCAATTGATTTGGAAATGGTTTATGAAAATAGCTAAAAAAGACAAACAAAGTTTTGTGTTTGTCCAAACATCTATAATGAGTCATTTTAAAGAACGCAGTCATTATCAAATGGCTTTAGAATTGTTATTGATTATTTACCGTGATGCTTTAAAACTGGCTTTTGATGCAAACTCAGAGCAGTTAGCTTTACCTCGGTATCGCCAGGAATTGATAAGATTTGTAGAAGACAAATCTTCAAGAATCATGGTTTCATCGTTGGAAGAAATCTTAGCCAGTCAAAAGAAATTAGAGAGTAATGTCAATGCGCAAGGTGTATTTGAACAATTAGCTATTCGTTTGACGGACGAAAGAACCCTTTTATCAAGAAAATAACTTATTTTGAAAGGAGATCAATGATAAGCGTGGGTGAGAAAATGGATAAAAAAGCATTGTTTGATAGTTTTAATCGTTTGGAAAATGATGCAGGCGAAACATTGAATCGAATTTCAGAATTAAAAGATGAAGTCGAAGCACTTGTTGAAGAAAATGCATCATTGAGAATTGAGAATCAACATTTAAGAGACCGTCTGACAGATTTGGAAAAACAACAAGAAGACGCAAATAAAGAAGCAAGCGGAACAGAAATGTCGAAATCCCGATTGAATTTGGAAAAAATCTATGAAGATGGATTCCATGTGTGCAATGTATTCTATGGCTCAAGAAGAGTTAATGATGAATCTTGCGCGTTTTGTTTGAATGTTATTTATGGTGAGCGTCGCTAAAGGAAAACGTACAAGAATACTCAGTCAATACCGGTCTAGCGATTGGTAATGAAGGGGTATTTTTTATTGATTAAATGAACGCGAGCTGGGACGGAACGGTCATCAGCCTTGAGCTGTTATAAATTGGTGCTCATGGCCATTCGCTATTGCCTTTTCGGCCATGAAGAGTTTGTCGCTCGCTCTCATGGCCGAAATGAATCAGTTATCAGCCATGAGGCCTCAGTTTAAGCTACTCATGGCTGATAACTGAAATTTAAGCGGGTTTTGAAAAATAGATATCTAAAAAATGGCGTGTTATAGTAAATAAACAAAAGGAATCAGAAAGGTGAGATAAAATGAAAGCTGTTAGTATCAAACAACCAGGAAGTGCAGAGAAATTAGTGATTGAAGAGCGTGAAAAACCTGTTGCTCATGAGGGAGAGCTATTGGTAAAAGTGGCAGCAAGTGCTATCAACAGAACGGATATCTTGAAACGGGAAAGCAAACAGCTGCAGCCTCCTTACCCTATCTTAGGTGTCGAAATGGCTGGTGTAGTGGAAGAAAATAATAGCGGAAATCCTGATTTTGCTCCGGGAACTCGTGTAGCCAGTTTAGTCAATGACGGAAGTTATGCAGAGTACGTGACGATACCTGTGGAAAGAGCTATTGTATTGCCAGATGAGTTTTCATTTGAAGAAGGAACGGCTATCCCAGAAGTGTTCTTGACGGCGTATCAAACATTGTACTGGCTGGGTGATTTAAAAGAAGGCGAAATGGTGCTGATCCATGCTGGCGGGAGCGGAGTAGGGACGGCTGCTATTCAACTGGCAAAAGTTTTGACAAAAGCAACGGTAATCACTACTGCAGGGTCACAAGAAAAATTGGATTTTTGCAAGAGCTTAGGTGTAGATGCAGCGATCAATTATAAAACAGAAGATTTTTCTGAACGCGTTGAAGAATTGACTCAAGGCAGAGGAGTCGATTTGATCTTAGACTTTGTAGGGGCTTCTTACTGGGAGAAAAACTTCCGGTCGATCAAAGTGGATGGTCGTTGGATCGTTATTGGAACATTAGGCGGAGCAGTGATAAAAGAAATGAATTTGTGGGAATTGATGGGAAAAAGAATCACTCTTAAAGGAACATTGCTGACTGCCAGAAGTGATGAATACAAAGCGGAATTGACCGCGGATTTTATAAAAGATGCACTGCCTCATTTCAAAAATAAGAAAATCCATCCAATCATAGATCGTGTGTTTCCGTTTGAAGAAGTACAAGAAGCACACCGTTATATGGAGTCCAATAAAAATATCGGAAAAATCATTTTGTCTTTAGATAAATAACGCTGTGAAGCTAAAACTTCTGTCAAAAGCAATACCCTCATTATGCTATAATAAAAAGGTATAGTGTATGGAGGAAGTGTAAAAATGGATCAGTTATTACAAAACGACGAAAGACTCGACCGATTGATCAGCCATGATTTAAGTATTATCCAAAGTCCATCAGTGTTTTCATTTTCACTTGATGCGATTTTACTAGCAGATTTTGCTCAAGTCCCTAAGCATCACAAAGGGAAAGTAGTAGATTTATGTGCAGGAAATGGCGTTATTGGTTTAATCCTTAGTCAAAAAACAAAGAGCCCGGTGATTGGGATCGAATTGCAAGAGCGATTGGCTAATATGGCGGAGCGTAGTATTCGCATGAACAATCTGCAAGACCAAGTTTCGGTGATCAAAGGAGCTATTGGTGATGTATCTAATTGGATACCCAAAGATACGGTGGATGTGGTGACGTGCAATCCTCCTTATTTTGCGGCTAATGAAAGAAGCACGCGCAATCCAAATCAACATTTAGCGATCGCCCGTCATGAGCTGCACACGAACTTGGAAGAAGTGATGGAAGTGACCAGTGGATTGCTGAAAATGAATGGCAAAGCTTACTTTGTCCATCGTCCGGATCGGTTGCTGGAGATTTTGGAAACTATGAAAGCTCATCGGTTAGCACCAAAAAAACTACGGTTTGTGTACCCTAAAATTGGGAAAGAAGCCAATACGATTTTGATTGAAGGAATCAAAGATGGGAAAGATACTGGATTCCGGGTGCTGCCCCCTTTGATCGTATACAATGAAGAGAATGAATACTTGCCGGAAGTGAGTGCTATGTTATTTGGAAAAGAAAGTGATTAGCTACTTTTATGTATTGTTTTGTGCGGATGGAACCTTCTATGGCGGTTATACAACCGATTTAGAGCGACGAGAAGCTGAACACAATGCCGGAACGGGCGCCAAATACACGAAGCCGACCAATAGACGTCCAGCAAAAATGATTTATGCTGAAGGTTTTCTCACTAGAAGTGAAGCCACAAAAGCAGAATATGCATTTAAGAAGCAAACCCGTAAAAAGAAAGAAAACTATCTCATGCAGCGAGGGGTAAAGTTTCCTTTTGATACCCGGCAGCCATGCGTGGTGAACTTGGAAATGGTAGAAATTAAGGAGGAAACTGCACATGTTTCAGCAAAAGAGTTTTGAGGCTCAGTCCACAGGAACATTGTATCTTGTACCGACTCCAATCGGAAATTTAGAAGATATGACTTTCCGTGCGATTCGAATCTTGAATGAGGTAGATCTCATTGCCTCGGAAGATACGCGCAATACACAGAAATTATTGAATCATTTTGAAATCAAGACGAGTCAAATCAGTTTCCATGAGCACAATTCTCAAGAAAGAATCGGGCAATTGATCGAACGCTTAAAAGCAGGATCAGATATTGCTCAAGTGAGTGATGCCGGAATGCCTTCTATCAGCGATCCAGGCCATGATTTAGTAGTAGCTTGTATTGAATCGAGAATCTCAGTCGTGCCGCTTCCAGGAGCTAATGCAGCTCTTACAGCGTTGATTGCCTCCGGACTTAGTCCGCAGCCTTTTTATTTTTATGGATTTTTGCCGCGTAAAAAGAAAGACCAGATCGAAGCATTGGAAGAATTGAACCAGCGCCCAGAGACGGTTATTTTATATGAGTCGCCGCATCGCTTAAAAGAGGTATTGAAAAATATGGGAACCGTATTAGGCGATACGAGGAAAATCGTTTTGTGTCGCGAACTGACGAAACGTTATGAGGAATTCATCCGCGGAACCCTGAGTGAAGTCCAAGAATGGGCCCAGACCTCAGAAATTCGAGGAGAGTTTTGTTTGATTGTAGAAGGTAATAGTGAAGGTTCTTTATTCCCTGAAGAAGATATGAGCTGGAACACGTTAACGATACAAGAACACGTTCAACTGATGATGGAAGAACATAACTTGCGCAGTAAAGAAGCGATTAAAGAAGTAGCAAAAATACGTGAACTGAAAAAACAAGAAGTTTATGCTGCTTATCATGAAATAGATTAGTAAAGAAAACAGGTATGAGTCTTTTTTAAGGCTCATACCTGTTTTGGTATTCTCAATAAATTCATGACGAAAAAGTAAAAAAAAATATGCTCATAATGTAACAATGTTGTGAACTGTTTTTTGAACATTCAAGTGTGTATAACACATTAAATATAACTGATATCTTCCTTTTTTAATGAAATAGATTAGATGAATTGAAACAGGAAGAACGGATTTGTGATACAGAAACAAGTGAATTTAATCACAAAAACACTTTACTTTTTATTTTTTCCAAGCTATAATCATATGTGAAAAACATAACAAGTAATGGAGGGAAAGTAATGTTAAAAGAAGTTGTAAAAGAAATGAAAAAGTCAGAAGTCACTGTAGAAGAAATGATTCAGAAGTATACCAATAAAGCGAAGCGAGCTTTGGTTGAATTAGAAGATTTCAACCAAGAACAAATCGATCATATCGTGCATCAAATGGCATTAGCTGGATTGAATGACCATATGCGGTTAGCAAAAATGGCTGTGGAAGAAACAAAACGAGGAATTTACGAAGACAAATGTGTAAAAAATATGTTTGCAACAGAATCTATCTGGCATGACATTAAAAACGATAAAACAGTAGGGGTTATTCAAGATGATGAACAAGCAGGTGTAATGACGATTGCTAGTCCAGTCGGAGTAGTTTGCGGAGTGACTCCGGTGACAAACCCAACTTCAACTACGATGTTTAAAGCGCTGATCGCGGTTAAAACAAGAAATCCAATCATTTTCGCATTCCATCCAAGTGCGCAAAGATCATCTGCTGAAGCAGCCAAAGTATTGTATGAAGCTGCAGTAAAGGCAGGCGCACCGAGTAATGTTATTCAATGGATCGAAACGCCATCTTTAGAAGCGACTAACGGGTTAATGAACCATCCGGACATTGCTGTTGTATTAGCTACAGGTGGTTCAGGAATGGTTAAAGCAGCATATTCAACAGGTAAACCGGCTCTTGGGGTAGGACCAGGAAATGTACCAAGTTATATTGAAAAGACAGCAAAAATCAAACGTGCTGTAAATGATGTTATTGTTTCTAAAACCTTTGATAATGGAATGATTTGTGCTTCTGAACAGGCAGTCATTGTAGACCAAGAAATCTATTCAGAAGTCCGTTCTGAATTTGAACGTCAAGGTGTTTACTTTGTTTCTAAAAAAGAGTTGCCGTTATTGGAAGATGCAGTTATGACAATGGACAAAACGGCAGTTAATCCTGCTATTGTCGGGCAGTCTGCAGACACAATCGCGCAGCTTGCAGGAATCAAGGCTCCGAAGGGAACAAAAATACTGATGGCGGAGTTGGAAGGTGTAGGAAGCGACTATCCTTTATCCAGAGAAAAATTGTCTCCTGTGTTAGCTATGTTAAAAGTAGAAAATACTGAACATGGATTTGAATTGTGCCAAAAAATGTTGGAACTTGGCGGATTAGGTCACTCTGCTGCTATTCATACAAAACGAATGGATCTTGCAGCAGAATTTGGTGAAAAAATGAAAGCTGGCCGTATCATCGTCAATTCGCCAACTGCTCAAGGCGGGATCGGAGATATTTACAATAATATGCTTCCATCATTAACTCTTGGTTGCGGAAGTTACGGTCGTAACTCAGTTTCTACAAACGTTTCAGCGGTTAATTTGATCAATTTGAAAACAGTAGCTAAAAGGAGAAACAATATGCAATGGTTTAAATTGCCGCCAAAAATCTACTTCGAAAAAAATTCTGTTCAGTACTTGCAGAAAATGCCGAATGTTAAACGCGCTTTTATTGTGTGTGATCCAGGAATGGTTGAATTCGGATATGCAGATATTGTGGAAAATGAATTGAACAAACGCCAAGATCCAGTAGCTATACGTATTTTTTCAGATGTTGAACCGAACCCTTCTATTGAAACGGTTGAACGCGGTACAGCAGCAATGAAAGAATTTCAGCCAGACACGATCATTGCTTTAGGAGGCGGTTCAGCAATGGATGCTGCTAAAGGAATGTGGCTGTTCTACGAGCAACCAGAATCTAGCTTTAGCGGAGCAAAACAAAAATTTATGGATATCCGTAAGAGAACGTACAAGATACCAGACTTAAAGAAAACGACCTTTGTTGCGATACCGACAACATCTGGTACGGGATCAGAAGTAACACCGTTTACGGTTATTACAGATAATGCCATCAATGTGAAATACCCATTAGCAGACTATGCTTTGACACCTGATGTAGCAATTATCGATTCCCAATTTGTCATGACTGTGCCAAAATCGATCACAGCTGATACAGGTATGGATGTGTTGACACACGCAATAGAGTCTTACGTATCTGTTATGGCAAGTGATTTTACAAAAGGTCTGAGCTTGCAAGCAATCAAATTGGTCTTTGAATACTTGGAAGAATCGTATGCTTATGGTACAGAAGAAGCAAGAGAAAAAATGCATAATGCTTCTACTTTAGCTGGTATGGCATTTGCAAATGCATTCTTGGGGATCAATCATTCATTAGCTCATAAAATTGGTGCTGAATTCGAAATACCACACGGCAGAGCAAATGCGATTCTTATGCCACATGTGATTCGCTACAATGCATCAGCTCCAACGAAGCATCAAATTTTTCCAAAATATGAATACTTCAGAGCAGACGAAGATTATGCTGAGATAGCTAGATATCTTGGATTAAAAGGTTCAACAACTGAAGAACTGGTAGAAGCATTAGTGCAAAACATTTACCAATTAGGTGAAAAACTGAATATTGAAATGAGCATGAAAGCACAAGGTGTTACGAAAGAGCAATTAGATCAAGCAGCAGATAGATTGGCAGAATTGGCTTTTGAAGATCAATGTACAACAGCTAATCCAAAAGAACCGCTGATCTCAGAATTAAAAGCTGTTTTATACGCAACGTACGAAGGATAATAAAAGGAGCGGGACAAAACGCTTTTAAACCTGTTCCAGTAAACAAAACAATGCCGAATGAGAATAGACTTCTCATCCGGCATTGTTTTGTCTCTTTATTTTTCTCATTAAATGGTTGGATCTTTTTTGTCTGCTAATAAATCACGGATTTCTTTTAAGTATTGTTCTGTCAGCGGCAATTCGACTTCAGCAGTTTCTTCTTCTACTTTCTTGTTGAATTTCATTTGTGCATTGTTGATGAGTTTTATAAATACAAAAATGACAAGTGCAATAATTAGAAAATCAATGATGGAGCTGATAAAAGCACCATACATTAATTCTGCTCCTGCAATTGTTAAAGAAAGACCAGCTAAATCAGTTCCTCCTGTAAGAGCACCTACGACAGGGTTAATGATGTTTTCTACCAGCGAAGTAACGATACCTGTAAATGCTGAACCGATAACGACCCCGATAGCCAGGTCTAGAACGTTGCCTCTAAAAGCAAAATTTTTAAATTCTTGAATAAATTGTTTCATTTTTTCACCTCCATTTACCAGTATAGAGGCTATAGGGAAAATTGAAAAGGAATGACCGGTTAGAATAATATTATTTTGATAGTATTTTCTGTGTATTCTTTATATAATTGATTCAAGGAAGGTAGTTCTTATCCAAATGATTGCTTCCTTAAAGCTGATGTAATAGAGAGTATAAAAATCAGCTCAAAAAAGAAAGGGAGGAATGACATGAAAAACAAAAAAGTAACGTCAGCCATTCTGTTACTAAGTACATTGGTTATCGGAGCTTGTGGAAATGGGGAGAACAGTGCAGCAACATCCAATTCGCAAGAAATAGAATCTAGTGTAGAAACTACGCAAAGCGAAAGTGTTTACCAAAATATGTATGACGAAAGTCTAGTTTTATATGAATCAGGCAAATACAGCGAAGCAGGCGGTACATTAGAACTGTTATTGCAAAACGATCTTTCTGAATATGGAGAGTTGGAAACGAAAGCTTTAGAACTGAAAGAAAAAATCACTGCTGCACAAGTAGAAACAGCTAAGGAAGAACCGGTCAATGAAGTAGTCGAAGATTCAGAGTACAAAGATGAACGGAATTCTGTTTTAGTCAGTCAAGAATATTCCGATGAAACAGGCAAAGATATTGCGACTGTTTCTGACGAAGAACTAGCATCATGGTTAACAGAAAAAGAAGAAACTAAACAAACTGAAACAGTTACCGAAGAAAGCGAGTCAACAGCTTCTGAATCAGAAATGACAGCTGAGGAAGAAGAAAATTATGTGTTAGATCAAGTCATTGCTCAAACTGGAATTTCTCCTTCAGAAAACCAATTTTTCACTTCTAAAATAGGCGAAGATACTTATCAAGTAGAAATCCGTCATTCTCATGAAGTAGATGGGATAGATATTTCTAATATGATCGGAATGTTTGAATACAGTCTTTCAGAAGATCAAGTTAAGAGAATGAATCCTGTTACTGGGGAATACGAAGTTGTAGCTCCACAATAAAATAATTAAATAAAAAACAGAGAGCTCTACAAAATGTGTTTAGCCTTGTTTATATTCAAAACATACCGACCGAGAAATCTATTTTCTAGGTCGGTATTTTATATGCTAAAATGAGAAGCATCAAATGATGGAGATGACGCTTATGGAACTGACAATACTCGAGACAAGCGACTTGCACGGTTATTTATTTTCGACTAATTACCAGAAAAGAAATAGGGATGAACCATTCGGTATTTTGAAAGCAGCAAGTATTTTTAAAGAAGAACGTCTAAATGCAAAAGGACCTGTTCTTGCCGTAGAAAATGGAGATTACATACAAGGTTCTCCGCTCAGTTATTATTTGGCAAAGCAGCGACAAGACCCAAGTGAATTGATTCAAGTACTGAATGAGATGCACTACGATGTAGGGGTTATCGGGAACCACAGTTTGAATTATGGACTGGAGTATTTAAAAAAAGCTGTTTCAGCTAGTCAGTTTCCTGTTTTATCGGCCAATATTTTGAATGAAGAAGGAAAATCAGCATTTGGTCAAGGGTATCAAATTATCGAAAAAGAAGGAATAAAAATCGGTTTTCTAGGTCTGACAACACAATACATTCCTCATTGGGAGCATCCGGACAATTATGCAGGGCTCCATTTTCAATCGGCTGTAGAATGTGCGAAAGAAATCATTCCTAAATTAAGAGCTGAAGCAGATGTCGTAGTTGTCAGTTATCACGGCAGTTTTGAAAGAGATCTGAAAACAGGCGAGCCTACTGAACTGTTGACTGGAGAAAACGAGGGGTGTGAGCTGCTCTACGAAGTGGAAGGGATAGATGTTCTGTTAACAGGCCATCAGCACCGCAAAATAGCTGAAGTGGTCAATGGGGTAGCTATTGTCCAACCGGGGGATAAAGGAAGTTTTGTAGGCAAAGTAGTAGTGGAGTTTGAACGGGCGGGTTCTAAATTAAAAGTCAATTCTGTAAAACCGACGCTGATTTCAGTGGAAGGAAAGAAAAGTGATGCCGAGCTGACACAAAAGTTCCAATCGCTGCATGATGAGGTAGAAGAGTGGCTGGATGAACCACTAGGCACAGTAGCTGGAAATATGAAGATAGAAGATGCTCATACGGTGCGTTTAAAAGAACACCCATACATTGAATTGATCCACAAAGTACAAATGGAAGCTACGGGTGCAACAATTTCTGGAACATCGCTCCTCACCAATGCAGGAACTGGGTTTCAACAAACGATTACCATGAGGGACATCGTCACCAATTATATTTATCCAAATACTTTAGCTGTATTAGATTTGACAGGTGCTGAACTGAAAGCAGCTTTAGAAAAAGCTGCTGGTTATTTTGCTCTTGAACGTGATGGATCTATAGGCCTAAATTGGGTATATGTGCATCCTAAACCTCAATATTACAATTACGATATGTATGAAGGGATCGATTACACAATAGATGTCAGTAAACCGATCGGCGAACGCATTGTTCGATTTGAAAAAGACGGTCGTCCTATCCAAGATGAAGATCGGCTGGAAGTTGTCACGAATCAGTACAGAGCCATCGGAGGTGGAGATTATTCTATGTTCGATGCCTCTAAAATTATTCGAGAAGTGACAAAGGATATGAGTGAACTGATTGCAGATTACATTAAAAAGCAGTCAGTTATTGATGCGTCCGTCAACAATAATTTTCTAGTAGTAAATGGTGAAGAAGTTCAATAAAAATTCGAGACCTGATCATAAATCAGGTCTCGAGTTTTTTATTGTTTTGAGATGTAATTTTCAATAGGATAGTCGCTTGGTAAAAGATCTGGAGCTTCACCATTGATCAGTTGTGTGAGGATACGAGCGATCATTGGTCCGGAAGTAAGCCCTGACGAACCAAGACCACTAGCAGCATAAAGACCGGGAGCATCAGGAACTTCACCGAAAAATGGAGCAAAATCAGACGTGTAAGCTCTTGTTCCTACTCGTATACCTTTGATCTCCGCTTCAGCAAGATCCGGAGCTAGTTCAATTGCTTCATCCAGCATCACTCGCAAATACCGTTTGGTAGGTTCTAAATCATAACCTTGATCGTTTTCGTGAGTTGCCCCTACAATCACTTTTCCATTTGCAAATGGGATGATATCTTTTTCACCATCTGGCATCACTACTGGCCAGTTATCTGTCTCGGCATTTACTCTTAGTTCGACCAGCTGTCCTTTTTGTGGACGGATGTCAACTTCATAGCCTAATGGGTTTAATAACGCAGGAAGCCAGGCACCGACAGCTAAAACAACTTTATCAAACGATTTCTGACCAGATGAAGTGGTCAATATATATGGCTGCTGTTGCGCAGGTTGAATCGAAAGTTCAACAGAGTCGGTTACAATATTAGCCCCGTTTTTTCCAGCTTGTTCTTTCATTTTTTCTGTCAGCAAAGCACCATCTACTTTAGCTCCTCCTGAAGCGAATAGAGCAGACTCTGACACATGAAGAAGCGGCATTTTTTCGTTGACTTCTTTAGGGGATAGAATCGACAACTCTCCAATGGCCGGTTCCGTTTCCCGTCGTTTAATCGCTATTTTTTCTAATTTTTCCAGCAACTTAGGTGTTTTTTTGATGACTAATGCTCCTACTTGACGGTAAATAGCAGACCGATCGGGATCTTCACCAAGATCTTGGATCAAATCAGGGTAAAAAGCTGCTCCTTTAGCCGCTAGTTGGTACCACTTTTTGTTTCTGCGCTGAGACAACCAAGGGCAAATGATTCCCGCAGCAGCAGAAGTTGCTTGACCTACTCCGCTATCGTATAAAGTCACTTCATAATTGAGTTGTTGACTAAGGTAAAAAGCTGTTGTAGAGCCGACGATTCCGCCGCCCACAACAGCAATAGATATTTTTTCGTTCATCGTATTTGACCATTCCCATACACGATCGTTTTATACGAGGTCAATTCCGGTAAGCCCATTGGTCCGCGAGCATGGATTTTTTGAGTACTGATTCCAATCTCTGCACCAAAACCAAATTCAAAACCATCAGTGAAACGAGTAGAAGCGTTGATATAAACAGCAGCAGAATCGACTTCGTGAAGGAAACGTTGACCGGCAGCATAATCATCTGTAACGATTGCTTCAGAATGACCGGTGCTGTATTTATCAATGTGTTCCATCGCTTCTTCAATGGTAGAAACGACTTTCACAGCTAAAATATAATCTAAAAATTCTGTTTCCCAATCTTCCTGGGTTGCAGGAACAGAAGAAGATAAAATAGCGGCTGCTTTGTCGTCGGCACGCAATTCGACATCGTATTCAGACAAAGCTTTTTCTATCTCTGGTAAGAATTCAGCAGCAACTTTTTCATGGATCAATAAAGTTTCAGCAGCGTTACACACAGAAGGACGAGAACATTTTGCATTCACAATAATATCTTTTGCCATGTCCAGTTGAGCATGTTGATCAATATACACGTGACAGTTTCCGACACCTGTTTCAATAACTGGGACAGTAGCGTTTTCTACTACCGCTTTGATCAGACCGGCTCCGCCTCTAGGAATCAGGACGTCTAGATAATCTGTTAATGTCATCAGTGCAACAGAAGAAGCTCTAGAAGTGTCTTCAACTAATTGGATCGATTCTTGTGGGAAATCAGTTTGGCTAAGTGCTTCTTGAAGAATAGAAATGATGGCTTTATTTGTATGGATGGCTTCTTTTCCGCCACGCAAAATCACAGCATTTCCGGATTTGAAACATAAAACACCAGCGTCAGTAGTCACGTTTGGACGAGACTCATAAATGATCCCGATCACTCCAAGAGGAACGCTTTGACGGCCTATCTTCAATCCGTTGTCCAACGTGCGCATAGAATGGATGGTCCCTACAGGATCAGGGAGTTCAGCCACTTGATCGATACCTGCTGCCATAGCCAAGATGCGATCTTCATCTAGTGACAAACGATCTAACATTGTCCCCTTGATTCCATTTGTTTCAGCAGCAGCCAAGTCTTTTTGATTCGCCTCAATGATCATGTCTTTCTTTTCAATCAACAACTCGCTCATGATAAATAAAGCGGCTTTTTTTTCTTTTGCAGAAGCTTGAGCCAGTTTTCGCGCAGCTTGCTTAGCGTTTATTCCTAACTGAGTTACACTCTCCATAATAAACTTCCTTTCTTATTGATCTTTTGAAGTAAACAATGTGCCGACTTCTTTCCCTACTACGATATCAAAAATCGTATCTGGCTCTTTCCCGTTTGTCAGCACCATTTGAGAATTAAGATCGATCATGTATTCGGCAGCTTTTAATTTAGTGATCATACCACCTGTTCCAAAGCGAGAGCCTTGACCGCCTGATTGTTGATAATGCTGATCTGTGATATCTGAGATTTCTGAAAATAAGACAGCATCTTGATGAGTATTCGGGTTCTTATCGTAAAAGCCCTCGACATCGGTCAACATAATCAGTAAATCAGCATTAGTGATCTCTGCTACGACTGCGGATAGTTGGTCGTTGTCTCCGAACTTCGTTAAATGATCCAATTCTTCGACTGAAACAGAGTCATTTTCATTTACGATTGGAATGACGCCGGTTTTTAACAACTGTTCAAATGTGTTTGAAGCATTCATACGGCTTTCTGGAAAATCAACGATATCGCGAGTCATTAAAATTTGTCCGATGATTTGTCCGTAACTTAAAAAGAACTTGCTGTACAAATTCATCAATTGACTTTGACCTACAGCAGCTACAGCTTGTTGTTCAGGAATCGTTTTTGGACGTTGAGAAAGGCTCATTAAGTTCATGCCCACTCCGATAGCTCCGGAAGAGACAAGGATGACTTCTTTGCCTCGATTGTTCAGATCGGTCAGTACAAATGCCAAACGTTCAATTCGTTGCAAATTGACGCTTCCGTCCGGGTACATCAAAGTACTTGTTCCTACTTTGATGATGATTCGTTTGCTTTGAGAAACCTTTTGCCTTGCTAGAGTTTTCAAGTTTGTCCCACCTTAATGTTAGAAATGCAATAATGCATCATTTTAATGATTATTGTATCAGTTTACCAAAGGAAAAACCACCATACCAAGGGAATCATTAGCGTGAAAGGCTTTTAAAATGAAAGAAAATTTATTTTACTTTGGATAAAATCTTGTATCCGTATTCAGAAGCTGTTAAAATGAAGTCGTGAAATCTTAGAAAGGTACAGGTGTGGAGCGATGCGTATTATTCAATCTTAATTCAGATGAAAATCAAACAGTCCAATAAATGCAGGTTTAATGATCAGCTTATTTGACATGGACAATATGATGACTGAAAGTAGATTGAATGAACAAACTGACTTTGCCTATACTTATAAATAGGTTTATTTAGCGAAGTTTAAACAATCTTCTTCAGTAATTGAAGGAGGTTTTTTTATGCTTATTGAAGCAAAAGGAATTGAAAAAGCAATAGGAGAAAAAGAGTTGTTTGCTATTTCAGAATGGCATATCTATGAAGGAGACCGAATCGGGATCGTTGGGCGAAACGGTTCGGGAAAAACAACTTTGTTGCGTGTTTTAGCTGGTAAAGAGGATCCTGACGTTGGAATAGTTCAATTAAATGGTATGGCTGGTTTTATCGAACAATTAGCAGAAAATGGTCCGCACAATACGTTAAGCGGCGGTGAACAAACAAAAGAACAAATCAATAAAGCCCTGTCTATCCGCTCAGGAATTTTATTTGCGGATGAACCGACCAGCCATTTGGATACAGATGCACGTCATTATTTGGAAAAACAATTGAAGCAGTTTTCGGGAGCCGTCTTAGTTGTTTCTCACGATCGGGCGTTCTTAAATCGTGTCTGCAATCGGATCATAGAACTGGAAGAAGGGAAAGTTCATTTTTATTCAGGAAACTATGACGATTACCTTCAGCAAAAAAACTTGGAAAAAAACTTTGCTCAGCAAGAGTACGAAAACTATGCCAGAGAAAAGAAACGATTAAAGAAAGCCATGGAAACTACGCATCGAAAGTCACAAGGCATAAAATCGGCTCCTAAGAGGATGGGTCCATCAGAAGCTCGGTTGCATAAAATGGGCAATCAGTCCAACCAAAAAACACTGGATAGAGCTGTTAAAAACTATGAAAAGCGAATCGAACATTTGGAAGTCAAAGAAAAGCCGGTAGAATTGTCTACTGTCACTATTCAGTTAGACAAAGGAAGTGAAATCCATAATCCTGTTTTGGTCACAGGAAATCGTATCTTTAAACAATTTGGACACCAGGTGTTGTTGAAGGATATCGATTTTCAGTTGTTGAACCATTCTCGAACAGCTTTAATAGGGGCGAATGGTTCAGGGAAAACAACTTTATTAAAAATGATTTTGAATCAGGAGAACGGCATTCATTTAGCTAAAAATGTTCGTTTTGGTTATTTTAGTCAGTCTCTAGACTTATTGGACGAAACTAAAACGATTCTTGAAAATGTGATGCAAAAGAGTACAAAAGAGGAGTCCTTCGTCCGGATGCTGCTGGCGAGATTGTTGTTCAAAGGAGAAGAGGTATTTAAACCTGTTTCTGTTTTAAGCGGTGGAGAAAAAAATAAAGTTTCTCTCGCACTTTTATTAGTCAGTGATGCAAATGTACTCATACTGGACGAACCGACCAACTATTTGGATATTGCATCAATAGAAGCAATCGAAACAGCTTTAGCTGGGTACGAAGGCACTTTATTATTTGTCTCTCATGATGAACAATTTATCAAAAACGTTGCGACTCACATTTGGCAAATACAAAACCAGGCGTTGATCTCAAAAGAAATAGACGTTGGCTCACTGTCCAATGCTCCAAAAAAGGATTCGTTTGAAACGAAAGAAGAACTGATGGTATTAGAAAACCGATTAAATGCAGTTATTGCACAATTATCACTCCAGTCAGGAAAAGACCCTTCTGATCCGTTGGAAAAAGAGTACAGTCAATTATTGCAGCAAATCAAACTCCTCAAAGAAAGATAAACTATTTGTTCATTCTGAAAGGTGAAGGATAAAAAGACACCCGATGCATCAGTTGATGCATCGGGTGTCTTTAGATTCGTTTAGAATCATAGATAAGGGTATCTTTACTTTGGAGGAGTAAAGAGTAGCAAGGGTTTGCTTGTTTGGTATAAATAGAGTATATCCGCAAAATATGAAGAAAGTGTGATAGAACTTTTTTCTTTTAACGAATTTATTTTTCGATAGGAACCAATAAAAAAATTTCTAAGAATCATATGCGGTTCTTGGTCACACATTGACGAGATAAGTTATGGAAGCAAAGGTTTGCTTTCCCTTCACAGTGGAGATTTTTTGAAAAAGGCACGCTACTTGCTGACCACCTCTCAATAAGTATAAAAAACCACTTGCTGCTTGAGCAAGTGGTTTAAAGGAGTAGTACCTGATACTTTGGAGGAGTATAAGGTAAAAATGAAAATATAAAAAAGTTGGTTGTTATTGGTATGTATTTATACTACTGAATGTTTGTGAAGAAATTGTGTTTAAAATGTATTTTTTCTATTGTCTTTCTTTTTAGGCTTAATCTAAAAAGTAACATAAAACACCAAAAGCAAATAAAAAAGCAGAAACCGGGATAGGGTTTCTGCTTTAAGGGATAAGTCTCTTTTCATTAGGGGGAGAAAAGAGAATGAAATTTTAGGTTTACTTAAACGACTAAAAAGAGTATACCAACTTCGCAGCTTTAGTTCATGAAAGCATGGTAAAGTTTTTACGGTACTTTTATGAAAAATTACTTATTTAGTAAGCGATTAATTTAATGCTTCTACAATCGCTTTGTTGAAAGCAGGTAAATCTTCAGGAGTACGACTTGAGATTAGTCCGCTTTCATCCGTTACTACTTCAGCATCTACAAAATCTGCACCAGCATTTTTTAAATCCACAGCTACTTGTTTGACAGCTGTGATTTTCTTGCCTTTTACAACTTCTGCATTGATCAATAGTTGTGGACCATGACAAATAGAGAAGATAGGCTTTTGGTCATTTGAGAAAGCTTTTACGAAAGCAAGGAAGCGATCGTCTTTACGAAGTTGATCAGGAGAGAAGCCGCCTGGAATCAACAAAGCGTCAAATTCATCAGGTTTTACATCGTCAATTCCTTTATCGATGGTAACAGATGCTTCACCTTTTTTACCTTCAACCGTTTCGCCGGCTTCAAAGCCAATTGTAACGACTTCATGACCGGCTTCGTTTAGAGCTTCTTTTGGAGAAGTAAATTCTGAGTCCTCAAATAGTTTGGTAATGACTGTTGCAATTTTTTTACCCATAAAAATCCCCTTCACTTTTTTTATTTTTGATCTATTTTTAGTGTAACGAAAGTAGAAACAGGCTTCAAGAAATTGAACTTATAGAAAAAAGGTACTACAAAACAAACTTCATTTGGTTTTCAAAGATTAAGTGATATGATGAAAGAGAAAAGAATGCTGAATGGAGTGGATGATTTGATGAAACTGAATATTGCTTTAATCGCTCATGATAAAAAGAAAGATGAAATGGTAAAAATGAGTATAGCATATAGAGAAATTCTAAAAAAACACACCCTTTATGCTACTGGAACAACAGGTGGAAGAATAATTGAAGCTACAGGACTTTCTATTCACCGCTTCAAATCCGGTCCACTGGGGGGAGACCAGCAAATAGGAGCTTATGTATCAGACAACAAAATAGATATGATTATCTTTTTGCGTGATCCTTTGACGTCACAACCTCATGAACCAGACATTTCCGCTTTGCTGCGTCTTAGTGATGTATATGAGATCCCACTAGCCACTAATCTTGGAACAGCTGAGATGTTGCTGCTAGGTTTGGATGCCGGGTTTTTAGATTGGAGACCGATCGCTAAAAAAAGAGAAATAGATCCTGCAGCGGATCCTCTTGAAGACAATTAACAAAAACAACACCCTCTATCAATAGAGAGTGTTGTTTTTGTTATAAGCCGCATTTTAATTGTGCATTGCAGTTGGTGCAAGTGTTGCAGCCCCCTAAATCTTCAACTGTTCCTTGACGACAGATCGGGCAAGTGTCACCGACTTCGTTTCCATAAGAAACCTCTATATTTGACGTTGAAGTTTGTGGTGCAGCTTTATCCGTTTTTTCAGCAATTGATGAAGATTCGTCATTCCAGTCATTGTCTTCAGCTTTCAAAGTCAAGACTTGAGTATCACGACTTCCGTCAACATATACTGTTCCGCCTTTTGCGCCGCCATTGTACAATCGTTCGTAAACTTTTTGCACTTGTTCTACGCTGTACCCTTGAGGAGCATTAACCGTTTTAGAAATCGAACTGTCTACCCAGCGTTGGATCGTTGTTTGTACATCTACATGCGCTTCAGGAGAAAGTTCCATAGCTGAAACGAAATAGTCCGGCAAGTTTTGAGTATCTGCTTCAGGGTGGTTTTCCAAGTATTCTTTAACGATATCTGCTTTGACTTCAATAAATTTACCTAAACGGCCGCTTCTAAAGTAGGAGAAAGAGAAGTAGGGCTCTAACCCTGTAGCTACTCCTACCATGGTTCCTGTTGAACCTGTCGGCGCTACAGTCAATAGGTGAGAGTTGCGGATACCGTGTTTCAATACTCCTTCGCGAATGTGTTCAGGCATTTCTTTCATGTAGCCGCTGTTGATAAAGTTTTCTCTTAATTGTTGAGTTTCTTCCTGAGAAGCGCCTATTAAGAATGGGAAGCTTCCACGTTCTTTAGCTAATTCAATAGAAGCTTCGTAGGCAGAAACCGCAATGGTTTGGAAGACTTGGTCAACTAATTGGTTCCCAGATTCAGAACCGTAAACTTCTCCTGCGTAAATCAATAAGTCGGCGAGTCCCATAACACCTAAACCAACTCGACGTTCGCCAAGGGCTTGTTTTTCATTTTCCGGCAAGAAGTAAGGAGTAGCATCGATAACATTGTCTTGCATTCTTACACCCGTTTTAACGGTTTGAGTCAATTTGTTAAAGTCGACTGTTTTCAATTCTTTATCTACCATCAAAGCCAAGTTGACAGCAGCCAGGTTACAAACTGAATAAGGTGCGAGCGGTTGTTCGCCACAGGGATTAGTAGCTACGACTTTTTGACCGTAAGCTGCAGCATTGGTTTTCTTATTAGCATTATCAATGAAGAAAACACCAGGCTCAGCAGAATACGTAGCGCAAATGTTAATCAATTTCCATAGCTCTCGAGCTTTCACGCTGCGGTAAACATGGATACCATGTCCTTGAGCTTCCCATTCGCGCACATCTCCGCAATCTGCCCAATGAGTATTATAGTAATCCATTTCTTCAGGACTGTAATTTTCAACATCCGGGAATTTTAATTGGTACTCTTCATCATTTTCTACAGCTTCCATAAAGTCGTCTGTTAAACAAATAGAGATGTTAGCACCTGTCAGAAAGTCTGGTTTATGAACAGAATACGTTCCTCCAGCCGTTAGTTTATCTTCAGCTTCTTTTATTGTAGCTGTATCAAATCCGCCATTGCCAGGACTGTATTTGTAATTTAAAATTCCTCGATATAGAGCTTTTTCTTTTTCTGTAAAAGGTGTAAATTTCAATTTTTCCTGAGCTAGTTCTCTGATTTGCTCATCTTCTGTTTGCTCGATCAAGAATCGAAGAATCCGCGGATTCTGCATCTTAGAGATGATGAATTCGATAATGTCAGGGTGCCAGTCAGTCAGCATGATCATTTGAGCACCTCGACGGCTGCCGCCTTGTTCGACCAAATGAGTTAATTTAGCAATATCATCCAACCAAGATACAGAGCCAGAAGATTTGCCATTTACTCCGCGTGCTAAGGTATTTCTAGGACGTAAAGTTGAACCGTTCGTTCCGACGCCGCCACCACGACTCATAATTTCCATGACTTGTTTACGGTGTTCTGAGATCCCTTCGCGTGAATCTTGGATAAATGGCATGACGTAACAGTTAAAATAGGTAACATCAGTTTTAGATCCTGCACCATACAATACACGTCCAGCAGGTACAAAATTCAATGATTTCAATTCAGCATAAAACGTATCAAATGCTGCTGCCTTTTTCTCAGGATCAGTTTCAACAGAAGCTAACCCTGTTGCGTTTCGTTTAGCAATTTGTTCATAAAAGACTTCTAAAGGCTTTTCGATAGCATCGATGCTGCGCACGATTTCTCCAGATTCTCTTTCATGATCGTGCTCTAGAATACTTCTGTACTCTTCTTCTACGATGACTGTCGCTTGATTTTTTTGCTGATTCAATTCTTTGATGTATCCAACACCTCGAGCAGGGTACTGCGGATCTTCTTTTATCGTCAAAACGACCAAATCGCCAGCAGAAAGAGTTATTTTGGAAGTATCTTTAAATGAATAACGATCCAGCATAACTAAACGAGAGACCCCGTCAAAAGTCAGTCTCATATCCTCCGTGATAGGGTGGACTTGAGAGAACCCCTTTATATCCTCATTCAATTGTTCTTTATTTAAAGTAATTTTTGATGATACATTCATCGCCATAACCAGCACTCCAATCTGTAGAATATAAGTCTATAATCAAAGTGTTGAAACACTATATGTAGTGTTATTGTTGTTGATTATAATCTATATGTTGTGAAACCTCATCTATTATACCTCATGAAAAAAAAGTTTTTCAGCCTTGATTTTGAGGAACGATTGTGCTTGTTATTTGGAAAGTATATGAAAGCTCTAGCAGATGAGTTTCTGGAAAAAATAAAAAACTTAGAAAAAATATCTAAGTTTTTTTGAATGAAATTTTTATTTAGATTTCATTTAAGAAGTCGAGAGCATAGTTGACATGTAATTCAGTAGCGATAGCCAATCCGTTTTCGTCAATATCAAAATTTTCATGATGATGTCCATACCAAGTATCTGGATTTTCCAGATTACGTGTTCCGACAAAAGCATAAACTCCTTGGGCAACCGCTAAAAAGTCAGCAAAATCATCGGCTCCCATGCTTTTCGGCGCATCTGTAACAATATTTTCTTCACCGATGATTTGAGCCGCCACTTTTTGAGCTCTTTTAGCTGCAATCGTATCATTGATCAAAGGAGCAGCAGCATCATAATTCTCAAAGTCGACTGTTGTACGGTGTGCTTTTGCGACATCACGAGCCACTCGTTCCACTGCTTCCAAAACAAATCGACGAGTCTCATGACTGAAAGTTCTTACTGTGCCTTCTAAACAAGCTTCATTTGCTACGATGTTGTAACGAGTACCGGCATTTAAAACACCAACAGCTACAACTGCTTGGTCTAGTGGATCAACTTCACGAGCTACGATACTTTGTAATTCCACAGTGATAGCTGCTGCTGATAACAAGGCATCTTTTCCTAGATGCGGTTTTCCTACATGACTGCTTTCTCCATGCACATTAATTTTAAAAATGTCGCACGAAGCATTAGAAGCACCAGAAGTGATTTCGATTTTTCCAGTGGGTACAGCAGAGGAGAGGTGGATGCCGAAAACTTGATCGACATTGTTCACAAAACCTCCTTGTACAAATTGACGAGCGCCTGCACCGATTTCTTCAGCTTGCTGAAAAGCTAATTTGATGGTGCCGCTGAAATCGGCAGTGTGGTTTTTCAAAATTTTTGCCGCTCCTAATAAAGCAGCTGTATGTCCATCATGTCCGCAAGCATGGTGTAAACCAGGCTTCAACGATTTATAAGGTTTGTCTTTAGCATCAGGCAATTCTAAAGCATCAATATCGGCTCTCAACAAAATCGTTTTTCCTGGTCCTTTTCCGCCTGTTATAGTCCCTATAGCACCTGTCTCGCCAACAGATTCGAAAGGAATGTCTAATTTAGTCAGTTCTTGCTTGATTCGTTTGATCGTTTCGTATTCTTTTAAACTAGGTTCAGGGTGTTGATGAAAATATCTTCTCAAAGAGATAACTTCATCTGCCCCTTGTTGGATTTCTTCTTTGATAGTTGATCTGGTTAAAGTTGTCATAATAAATTCCTCCTTATGGATTGATTGATGATTGGAGTCGGACGCTCTGTTCCTGCCTCTGATTTGAAATGCGTTTCGAAAAGTCAAAAGTGAGCTCTACAAAAGTTTAAACGGCTTTCTCCACGCTCTACCATGCGGGGACGGATGATCCTTTTGAGGTTTCTTCTATGATTTCTTTGGTATCTTCTGATTGGTAGGCTTCAACTATTTTTTGGTAGACTTGGTTTTCTGTGTCTTCAGATCGTGCAACGATGATGTTGATGTAGGGCTCAGATTTTTCATCGACTGGTTCTAAGAAAATAGAGTCTTCTGTTGGTACGAATCCAGCGTCAACGGCCATACCACTATTGATGATAGAAGCCGCAACATCTGGAAGTGCACGTGCTGTTTGAGCAGCATCTAATTCTTGGATATCTAAGTTCAAAGGATTTTCTGTAATATCGTTTACGGTAGGTGTTGAACCTGCTTTAGGGTCAACTGTGATCAATTCTGCAGTTTGCAAAAGTAATAATGCTCGCCCGCCATTGGTGACATCGTTAGGAATAGCAATACTGTCGCCATCTTTGATTTCTTCAATAGAAGAAATATTTTGAGAGTAAACTCCAAGTGGAGCGATAACCGTATTTCCAATGGCTGTTAGATCAGTACCGCTGTCAGTGTTATAAGAATCCAAGAATATTTGATGTTGGAAAGAGTTTAGATCTATTTCGCCTTCTGCTAGTGCATTATTTGGTTGAGCATAATCTGTAAATTTGACTAGTTCCAAAGTAATCCCATCAGCAGCTAATTTGTCTGAAACGAAATCCCAAACGTCTTGATCCTCACCGACAACACCTAAAGTGACTGTCATATTCTCGTCTCCAGAAGCTGCGTTGCCGCAAGCGCCTAGAATGAAAGCTCCAAAACCTAATATAATACTAGCGAATAATTTTTTGTTATTTGTCATGTCAAAAACTCCTTTTTAATTGTTTTGTGGTAAGTATTAGTGACTGATTTTTCGAATCAAATAATTTCCGATTCCTTGACTGATGAAAACAAGCAAGAGAATCAAAATAGTTGCTACAAGAGTGACATCTGTTTGGAAACGATTGTAGCCTCTGGCAATAGCTAAGTTCCCTAGCCCACCTCCGCCAATAGCTCCTGCCATAGCTGTTAGACCAATCAAGTTGATGATTGTTAAGGAAGAGACACGAATAATCGGAATCAATCCTTCTTTCAAATAAACCCTAAAAATGATTTCTAGTGGAGTGGACCCCATTGCTTGTGCTGCTTCAATGATTCCTTCGTCGACTTCTAATAAAGCATTTTGAATTTGTCGAGCGAAGAATGGAGTAGTCCCAACTACTAAAGGAACAATAGCGGCTGAAGTGCCGATAGACGTTCCTACCAGCAGGCGAGTAAAAGGGACAATAAGGGCCATCATAATAATAAAAGGTAAAGAACGGAAAATATTGACAAATTGATCCAAGAAATTGTAGATTCGTTTATTTTCAAGTATTCCATTAGGACTGGTGACTACTAAAACAACTCCTAAAAGAATTCCAAGGATACCTGCGACAGCTGCTGTTACAAGAACCATATAAATCGTTTGAAAAGTACTTTCAATCACTTCATCTTGAATTTTAATCACATTTGGGAAATAGCGCGTTAAAAGTTGTGTCATAAGATAAGTCCTCCTTAACTGATTTTTTGTTTAAATTGAACGATTTTTTCGGTTTGATTTTTCAATGTATCTATCGAAACACCTTTGCTTTCTAAGTAAGCAAAAGCCTTTTGTTTTTGGACAGGGTCTCCAGATAAAACGACTAATAAATTACCGACAGGAGTTCCTTGTAAGATTTCTACGTTTCCATAAAGAATATTGGTAGCAATATGGAAGCGACTGGATAAGTGAGAAATTAAAGGTTCACTTGTATTAGTCCCTACATATGAAATATTTGCTAAAGTATCGTTTTCCTGCAAATTCAACAAAGTAGGGTGGCTAAGGATTTTATCTAAAGCTTGGTCAATGTGAGTAGCTGTATTGATGAACTCTTTTGTAATGAGTTCTTTAGGTTGAGTGAAAATAGAAACGACATCACCATTCTCAAGAACGTGCCCATTTTCCATGACCGCTACTTTGTTGCAGATCTCTTTTACGACTTGCATTTCATGAGTAATAATAACAATGGTCAAAGCTAGTCGTTTATTCAGTTCTTTCAGCAACTCTAAAATTGAAAGAGTCGTTTTAGGATCTAAAGCACTGGTAGCTTCGTCACATAAGAGGACGTCGGGATCATTGGCTAACGCTCGAGCGATAGCTACGCGTTGTTTTTGACCACCGGAAAGTTGAGAAGGGAAGGCGTCGTATTTATCTAAAAGACCAACTAACTCCAGCAGTTCAACGACTTTTTCTTTAATAGCTGTTTTGCTTAAACCAGATTTTCTCAATGGGTAGGCTATATTTCCAGCTACAGTGCGCGAATCCATCAGATTAAAGTGTTGGAAGATCATTCCCACTTTTTTTCGCGCATTCCGCAGCTCTTTAGAATTTAAAGCCAGCATGTTTTGGCCACTTACCCAAACAGATCCTTTAGTAGGTCTTTGCAGCAAATTGATCGTTCGAACCAAAGTGCTTTTTCCTGCACCACTGTAACCAACGATTCCATAAACGTCTCCTTTATCAATGGAAAGGTTGACTTTCTCTACAGCGTTTATTGTTCCGTGTGTTCCTTTGAAAGTAACACTGACATCTTTTAATGTAATCATTTTATGTTCCTCCTTTTGGTTTAAACGACTTTCTCCACTTCAAAATGCGTTGCGAAAGCCAAACTTTCTATGATTTCATTTTGTCTTTTTGGTGGTAAAAAAGCACCACCTAAAAGACAAAAGTGAACTCTACAAAAGTTTAAACGGCTTTCTCCACGCTCTGTCTAAACGCCATGCTCCGCTCTCTTTCTAAAACGAGCTGCACAGGGCAGACTGTGTGTCTATAAGCTGAAACAGTCCTGTTGATAAAAAGCATCAACTGTACTGTTTCTTCTTAATAGCCAGCAGTCTAAGCGCCCTGTTCCGCTCTCTAAAAAAAAGCGCTCGTCCTTTCTATAATTTGCTTATAGAAAAGGACGAACGCTTCTGTTCGTGTTACCACCTTTTTTCAAGATTCCTTCACAGAAATCTTCTCATCAAGTACCTAAACAGTTTGGTTTAGAGACTCTGGCACTGTAATGGGTGCGCCCATGATAGCCTTATGTTTTTACATTCGGTATCCCGCTCGGAGGCCATTTTCCTTCTTCTCCAGCAAACCTGTTCTCAGCATTTCAGGCTCTCTGTTGTTGCTTTACAAAGAAGTACTTTTCTCGTCATCGCATTATTGCTCTATAAAATTGTAAAAAAAAGTCGTCCTTAACAAAAGCCTGTAAAAGACTTTTGTTAAGGACGACAGCTTAATTTCGCTTCGTGTTACCACCTTAATTTGTAAATTCATCACTGAAATTACCTCATTCAGTACTCAAGACCAACGCGTCTTTTTATACTGCGGCACTGTAACGGGTGCTCCCGTAATAAGCTATATCCTTTTTAGGGTAGTCGCTTATTCCACTCAAAGACCATCTTCTGCCAGGCTCCGCTGCTCATTTTCACCAACCATGAGCTCTCTAAAAGTTTTGCCAAAACGTACTCTTCTTTTCGTTGCGTTTATTGTTGTTTAACTTGTGTCTAAATATAACCGTGATTTATTAGGATGTCAATAGAAAAATTTGAAAAAACTCATTTTTTGTTTTTTATTTCTAAAAAGTAGGTCATCGCATTCTTATTTGATTTTGATTGAACATATTCCCTGGACTATTTCTGCTTTACTCCAAAAAGGAAAAGGATATTGTAGAAAGACGTGAAACATAGTATAGTGGTCTGTGGAGAATTTGAAACAATTCTTCAATAATCAGAGTAGAAAATAAAGCGTTAAGTGCTGAACGGATGGGATGTTGCCTTCAGACGAAAAACCGACTGAGTTGGTTTGCGGTTTTATTTTTGCATTCGCTGCATAATTAATGTGTGGGGAGCTCTATAAAGGAGATCTTCAAGATGAAAGACATAAAATGGGATGCTAGGACCATCTCGAGAATTGCCTTATTAATGGCATTAGATATAGTTCTAACGCGTTTTGTTGCGATACAAACGCCTATTGTACGAATCAGCTTTGGCTTTTTGCCTTCCGCTATGATCGGGATGCTATTCGGACCATTAGCAGCAGGAGTCGCTGGAGCAATGGCGGATCTGGCAGGAACTTTTTTATTTGGCAGTGGCGGACCGTTTTTCCCAGGTTTCACATTGTCAGCTTTCCTAGGCGGACTTATTTACGGGTTGTTTTTATACAAAAAGCCTAAATCTTTATTACGTGTCAGTTTAGCCGTTATTGTCATTACTATTGTAGTGAATTTGGGATTGAATACATTGTGGATATATATACTGACTGAGCAAGCTGTTGTGGCATTTTTTCCAGCGCGTTTGGTTCAAAATCTGATTTTAGCACCAGTCCGTATAGCCGTTATTTATTTTGTAGCCAATAATCAAACGTTGCGCAGAGCGATGCAATTGACTGATTAAATACTGAATTGTAAAGTCGTTTCCAGTTATGGAAGCGACTTTTTTCTTTTTTAAAATGGAAATTCTAGAATACTTATGATAGTAGTTTCATCTAATTTTCATTGTGTTATAATCTTTGTAAAGATTTAATAACAATGAGTACGTAAAGAGAGGTGACATAAGATGATTGCAAAAACGGTTTTTATGGAAACCTTTAAAAAAATGATGCGCAACAGCAAAAATCGGTTAGTTTTGATCGTTGCTTTGCTTGGAGTAGTGATTTATTCAGTGGTAGTCCTTCCAAATAATGAATCAATGGATACTGTAGATATGAAGCGGTTGGGTGTTGATTTGCTGGGAAATAAAGGGTTGATGGAAAGCCAATTTGAGAAGGGAACAACAGAAGCCAATATTTTTACTGGAATGTCTACTTATGAAACGGCGAAATATAACTTTGAACAGCAAAGGGCCTTCAAAGGAGCGGTCAATACAGGAGATGCACGAAGATTTATTGAGTTGAATTATATGCCGGAAGAACTGGCTAAAGAAATAGAAAATCATTACTTAAAGAATTCTGAAGAACCTCTTAAAGACTTGCGCTATGATCGCAGTAATAAACAATTAAGGTTAAATAGTTACATAGAAGAGGTTTCGGATATCACCTTTCATCTAATTCAAGAAAAAACGGCTTGGCAACAGACTCATTTGTTCTTACTTCGCATTGGACCGCTAACTATTCTTGTTTTGACGGTTTTTATGGTGAGTGATGTAGTAACTGGCGACAGAGATGCTCGAACACAAAAAGCAGGGATACCTTATAGTTGGAGAAAATATTTGGCGGTAAAATCTGCCGCATCATTTTGCTTCGTTTGTTTATTCTTTATCCTGATTTTTTGCTGGTTTTTACTCGTTAATGGTCTTTTATTTGGGTTTGGAAGCTTGGCGTTAAAGGTGCCGGAGTATACCTATTCTTCAGATTACGCCACCGGTGACGCGGTTTTCGGCTTAATGTCTATTGGAGACTTTTTAGTTCAAGTCGTTCCTTTTATTGTGTTATTTGTTTTCTTAATGCTTCGTTTGACCGTATTGTTCAGTCTACTGTTCAAAAATGAAGTGGTCGTTTTAGCATTAGGAATATTCGCTGTAGTTTTTGAAAAAATTTATTACAGCAGACGCATGAGAGATGTTTTTGGAATCGACATAAGCTTTTTCCCGCAGACCTATATTGATTTTGGAAAAGTTGTCAGTGGAGAAAAGAATTTCCTCTTGAATACACCAGCTATCACGGTGGGAAAAGGGCTGCTTGTCGTAGGAGCAACTATTCTGATTGTTGAGGGTTTATTATGGGTAGCGACTAAATACATTCCTAGACAACGATTCGTAAGGTAAAGGAGGAGAACAAATGGGTTTAGCAAAATGGCATTGGTTAAAATTATTGAGAGAGTGGAAAACCAGAATCATTCTAACAGCATTCCTCATATTTTTTAGTTCTTTTTCTTTGTTCTACCGTCAACAGAGTTTAGACTTGCCGTTGGATGAAGCAAGAAGTCAATATGAAGTTACGCAGCAACTATTCCATATTATTCCTGAAACGCATTTCGAAGGAGAGTTGGGAACTGAAGTTTATGACTTATTAGCTCAGCAACAACGGCTTTACGGGATGCAGCGCTATATTTTATCTGAAAAAGAAGGGAATACAGTCGAAGCTATGGTGTCGGTCGTGGACAATTATCTAGACAATGGACGAACGATCGTTGAAAATCAGCTTCGCTTATGGGAACTGACAGATTTTGAATCTTATGTTGTTTTGACGAGCATGTTGCCGGATCGTGAAAATTTACAGCAAGAATTAGCATTTTACACCTATTTGGATGATCATCAACTCAATATTGAATGGAATCCTTACTCGGCCAGTCAAGTGTTATACCAACAAGCAGAATTGATTGCAGGGATCGTCTTATTTGTATTTGCAGCTTTATTGGCAGCAGATCGATTCACACAAGATCAAAAAAATAATTGGAGTGTGACTCAAGGGAATCCTATAGTTTGGAAAAAACAATGGCGTCAGCGCAGTGCGCAATTGTGGGTGTTGATGTGGATAGTAAGCGGAGCGGGAATGCTGGTGAGTTATGGAGTAAACTTAGTGCGAGAAACCTCAGGAAGTCTTTGGTACCCCATAGGAGTCTCTCTTGGTGAAAAAATCGAATATATTGCGACCTGGGAATATATAGGTCTCCTAGTCATTTTTGGAATGATATTAAGTTACATCATATTGTTATTCAGCACAGGGTTGAGCTGGATAATACGAAATATTTATTTGACGATTGGAGCAACAATCAGCATTTACTTCATCCCATACATTTGGCAGTTGATCGGACCATTCAGTTCATGGCAGCCCTCTCTATACTTGCACATCGTACCGGTCATAAAAGGCACAAGTGCTGCAGAATCAGGAATAGCTGCTATCACTACTTGGAAAATGGGGTTGTTATTTGGAGTGTATCTGTTATTGCTTGAAGGAATCTTTGCTTTAATTTTCCAATTGATTCCTACCAAGACAATGGGACTGAAAAGGAGGGAAACGTCATGAGTTTAGAAATAAAAGGACTGCAGATATCTTATGGAGAACGTTCGATCTTAGAGCAAATAGACCTTCATTTAGAGAACGGACAAATCGTAGGTTTAGTAGCTCCAAATGGAACAGGGAAGACGTCGTTGTTCAATGCCATTATGCGATTTATTCCGATTAAAGCAGGACATATTTTGATTGATGGTAAAGAATATACCAGTTCGGCTAAAGATGTTTTGGAGCTCCATAAACGTGTGACTTTTTTTCCGGATCAAGCTGATTTGCATGAAAATTTTTCTGGGAAAGAGCACATTCAAATGTATGCGGATATTTGGAAGAAAAAGAACCGTTCTATCGAAGAGATCATTGACCGGTTGCAAATGAGAGGATATGTGGATCGAAAAGTAGAGACGTATTCGTTAGGAATGAGGCAGCGATTGTGTTTTGCGATGATGATTGCGGCAGATTCACCTATCATGTTAATGGACGAAGTGATGAACGGATTAGACCCTGAGAACGTGAACTTAGTATCGGGGACTTTAAAAGAATTGAGGGAAACCGGGAAAATCATTTTTGTTTCTTCTCATTTATTACACAACTTAGATGAGTATGCAGATCAAGTGGTTTTCTTAAAAAATCGAAAGATCCATTTCGTTTACCAGCTGCAGGAAAAAGCTGTTGATTACTACAAAGTATTATTGAACGACGAACAGCAAAAGGTTTTGATGGATAAATGGAGCTTGCCACCAGGAACCATTTGGCTGAACCAAAATAAACTATGCATTCCTTTGGATGGTTATACGTCTCAGCAACAAATAGACTTGTTTCAAGTTTTAAGAAAATTAGAAGCAGAAAGTTTAGAAGTTGGAGCATTAGGAACGGCTGAATATTATACACATCTTTATGGAGACTCTAAAACTACAATAGAGGAGGCTGCAGAATGAGTCAAAAAGGTCGGTCAATACTTCTCCAAACGAGTGTACTGGTGGTGATGAGTTTCCTGCTTTCTGGATGCGCAAGTTGGAAAGGCTTGATGCCGGAAAAATACGATGGAAAAACCGTTCAACGAGATGAGACATCTATTGAAGCGTATTCAAAGGCAAAAGAAATCGTTGGAGAAAGTAAAAATCTATACATCTTGGAGCCGTTTAGTGAGAGTTTATTAAACCCTTCTCTTCCTCTAGAGGGGTTCGATTTCTTTAAAATAGAGGCCGGAGAATACGTTGTGGGAAAAGACTTTCCGGCTGGAAGATATCAGTTTCGATATATGAATGAGCAGTTAGAGCCCCATTTGATGAATAATGCAACCTTACGAGTGACAGACGAAAAAGACCAGCTTATGACAGAAGACCTGCTGACGCCATATAAAATTGGTTATGTAGAAACTGATTTGTATGAGGGAAACAAAGTGTCGTTATCAGGAGAAGGGTTTTCAGTAGAAATGGGAGTCAGCAAAGATTTAGCTTCACAGTTAGTTGAGCAACCACTAGAGGCAGGAGAAGTACTGCTCACAAATGGAGTTTGGGAAGTGGGGAAACATCTAGAAGCAGGTACGTATGTTTTTACGGAGTTGCCTCCTGGCGGTTATCTTTACTTATTTGACAACACTCTTGATCCTAGAGTATTCGAACTTCGAGGACAAATGGAACTGAACGAAGAGACTGGGGAATTTATACCTGTCAAAACTCATCTGGAACTAACGGTTGAGAACGGACAAAAAATGTATTTGAAAGATTTAAATCAACCGTTAAAGTTTACAGCGAAAGATACATCAGAATAAAGGCAGAAGGCTATTGTTGACTAAGAGAAAGTTATTGGTTATGATGATGAAAATTAGATGAGAAAAGAAACAAGAAAAGTAGGGATGATATGGCTGCTAACCAGTTTGGAAAAAAAATTGAAGGAGTCGCGTACCAATTCAGAATGGGTATCCACTTAATCGTTTTTAATTCTGCGCAGGATAAAATCTTGCTTGTTTCACCGCCAAATGGTTCTTACTTGTTACCAGGAGGAGAAAGAGAAGATGATGAAACCCACATTGAAACGCTTAAACGTGAATCAATGGAAGAACTAGGTTTTGACATTGAAGTAGGAGAGTACTTAGGGAAAGCAGATGAGTATTATTATTCCACTCACCGCAAGCAATACTATCATAATCCTGCTCATTTTTATGTATCTTCTTCATGGACAAAGATCTGTGAACCCTTAGAGGATTTCAACACTTTAGAATGGGCGACTATCCCTGAATCGTTACGTTTATTGAAAAGAGGCAGTCATCGATGGGCAGTTGAACAAATAGTTGAACAGTAAAGTTAAAGTCTTTTTCTATCCGACAAAAAAACTCCTGAGAAGTAAATTCTCAAGGAGTTTTTGTCGGTCTATTTTTATTCTTCGCCTGAATATTCTTTTGTTTTGATCGTTACTTCAATATTGCCGCTGGTTGCTTTTGAGTAAGGGCAATAGCTGTGTGCTTTGTCCGCCAATTCTTGGACTTTTGCATCATCTAATCCTTCGATCGCTACTTCAATTACTGCAGCCAACTTAAATCCGCCGTCCGTTGGATCACTTAGTAAGTTGATCGTTGTTGTGACTTCTGATTTATTAGTGATTTTTTCTTCTCGCTTGTAATGGTCTAATGCAGAGTGATAACAAGCACTGTAACCTAAAGCGAATAATTGTTCAGGGTTGCTTCCTTGTCCAGGACCGCCCATCTCTTTAGGAGTAGAAACTTTCACTGAAAAAGATTTATCGGGTACGTGACTCTCTCCTACACGACCCCCAGTGTTTATTGCAGTTGCGGAATATTTTACTTCTGATTCTGACATAACATAAAATCTCCTCTCATTTAGTTCTGTGTACAACTTCTATTATACAAAGCCTAAATAAGAATGCGAATAAAACGATTCTGGTAAAATTAATCGATCAATGCAAATTTCTCGATAACAGTTGCTACACCGTCATTTGCGTTTGTATCTGTGATGTAAGTCGCGTTTTCTTTGACTATAGGAACAGCATTTCCCATAGCTATACCCATTCCCGCGAATTGAATCATATCCAAGTCATTTTCGTTGTCGCCAATAGCCATTACTTCGTCAGGAGTCAATCCTAAAATATCGATCAAACTTTTCAATGCTTGCCCTTTACTTGCAGAAGGGTTAAGGATCTCTAGATAGAAAGGTTCGCTGCGCAAAACGGTATAACGGTCAAGAAAATCTTTAGGAAGTTGTTTGATTCCTTCATCCAACACAGCAGGTTCATCGATCATCATCATTTTACTGATTGCAATAGACTCATCCATTTCTTCGACCGTGCGGAATTTCAACGGCATATTCACCAACATTGCTTCGCGAACGGTATATGCACTGATGTCTTTATTAGAAGTATACATCGCGTCTTGAGTAGTTGTATGGTAATGGACACCAACTTTGCGACTCATTTCTTCGATTCGGTAAAAGTCGGTGATATCTAAAGTATGGTTTGCTAGAACTTCTCCTGAGTGTGTATCCTGAACTAAGGCGCCATTATAAGTAATGGCATAGTCGCCTTTATTGGTCAATTCTAATGCAGTTAAGTATTCTGTAGCACCGGGTAAAGGTCTCCCAGTACTCAATACGATTTTTATTCCAGCTTCTTTAGCTTTTAGTAAGGTTTCCTTGACGCGTTCGCTAATGATCTTTTCGGGTGTTAATAATGTTCCATCGATATCAATGGCAATTAATTTAATCGGCATGTTGTAGTTGTTCTCCTCTATAAATAAATATTTTTAAAATGCAAATTTCTCTATCGCCGTTGCTACTCCATCATGTACGTTGCTGTCAGTGACGTAATCACTGGCTTCTTTAGCTTCAAAAGAAGCATTCCCCATAGCTACGCCCATTCCGGCAAATTCCAACATATCTAAATCATTTCCATTGTCTCCAATCGCCATGATTTCTTCTCTTGGAATATTCAAAATTGCTGCCAAGTCTCTTAAGGCTTGCCCTTTACTAGCAGACTTGTTCAAAACTTCTAAGAAGAAGTCTTCACTTCTTAACAAAGTGTATTTTTCAGCGAATGCAGCTGGAATTTGAGCAATAGCTTCTTCTAGAATTTCTTTTGGTTCAACAAACATCATTTTGCTGATTAATATAGAAGGGGCCATTTCTTCAACTGTTCGGTAACGTAAAGGAACGGTTGTCAAAAAGGACTCTCGTACAGAGTAATAGCTGATATCTTTATTAGTTGTATAAACTCCTTGATCGTTTACAGCATGGCAATGGATTCCCAGTTTTTGGCTGAGGCTTTCGACTTCAAGAAAATCGTTGTAATCCATGGTATGATGTGCCAGTATTTTCCCATCATTTGTTTGTTGGACTAAAGCCCCGTTATAGGTGATGACATGATCTCCTTCATTTTCCAAATCCAGTTCTTCCAATAAAGGCAGTACTCCCGGTAATGGTCTTCCGGAACAAAGCACCAGTTTGATGCTTTTTGAACGAGCAATCGTTAATGTTTCAGCTACCTTTGGAGAAACGGTCCCGTCTGGAAGTAAGAGGGTGCCGTCTAAATCAAGCGCAATCAATGAAATTTTCACAATACAAACTCCTTTTTATTCGTTTTTAGTTGGATCGTATATAGCACCATTTTTAACATACTTAGAAAAACCAGTATACAGTTCTTCAAATAAAGTGATTTCAACCGATTTGTCCGGTTTTAAGAATTCTTTAGGAACATAGAAACGTTCATCCCCATATTCTTTTCCAGCTATGGAGGTTACCAAAGCACTGGCTTTAGACAATTCGGTAAACGAACCATCAGGGTACATCAATTCGATTTGAGTGATTTGATTGTCCGTTTCAGGCCGGTAGAAGTCATAAGGCAAATCGTAACTATTGTTGACAGCTGTATAGTAATCTGTATCGTATCCAGCTTCTTGAATCAATTTGCTGAGTTTTTCAAGAATAGCTTCATCGGTCTGTTTGGAGAAGGAAACTGATTTAAATGGCTTCCGATCTAGGAAACGAGAAGACAGATCGCTGAGGATAGGATCTTGATCTTCTCTCCATAAGGTAAAGTAAGTATTCAATACTCCATCGTCCAAAGCCAAGTAATCGGTTAAAGTAAAGTTTCCTTCAAAAAAAGGCACCAATAAAGAAAAGCTGTGTTTGAAACTGACTGATGGATCTTGGTAAACCTTTTTGGCTCTTTTGAGCAAATGATCCAATATGACTTCCATCCCTCTGGATACTCTGTGGAAATAAACTTGCATGTACATTTGGTAGCGACTGACAATATAATCTTCTACTGCATGCATGCCTTGAATTTGAAAAGCGATGCCGTCTTTATAGGGACGAATCACACGCAAGATGCGGGTCAAGTCAAATGTTCCATAATTAACTCCTGTGAAGTAGGCATCTCTCAGTAAATAATCCATGCGGTCTGCGTCAATTTGACTAGAAATCAACTGGACAACTTGAGGATTGGGGTATGTTTTTCCGATCACACTAGCCACTTTTTGAGGGAAGTCCAGACTCACTCGACTCAACACTTGATTCACTTCAGTCTCTTGTGAAAGAATGATAGCCATCGTTAATTCTTCATGATTGGTATAGAAGATACTTTCGAAAGTATGAGAATAAGGACCGTGACCGATATCGTGCAGTAAAGCCGCACATAAAACCACTAACCGTTCTCCATCGTTCCAGCCGCCATCACCTGGTTCTATAGTAGGAAAATTGCGCGCAAATTTATCGCAGATTCTTCGAGTAATCTCATACACGCCCAAAGAATGACCAAAGCGGGAATGCTCTCCACCGTGGAAAGTAAAAGAAGTCGTTCCCAATTGTTTGATGCGGCGCAGACGCTGAAACTCTTTAGTGTTGATCAAGTCTAAAACGACTTGATGCTGAACATGGATATAATCATGAACAGGATCTCTAAATACTTGTTCTATAGGAAGTAATTGATTTTCGTCATACATTAGGTTCATCCAAAAGCCTCCTATCTAAATGGTCGTTGAGCATTTGTTCATTTCGGCGAATCATTTTTTGAAAAGCCGCGTGGTAATCTTCTATAATCTCTTCTGTATAAACTCCTTCAGATAAAGCAGCGCCAAGTTCGCGTAAAGCGTTGAGAATCAAGGATTTTAATTTATCGACCGTCATCTGAACATCTAATAAATCTTCTAAAGTTGCCATAACTGATGGATTGATCTTAGGGTAGTGCCATTTGACCGTTTCATTTTTTAAACCGGCTTGATAAAAATCCCGAATCAATTCTGCACGTTTGGTTTGATTGCCGTTAACGCTCATATAAATCATAATAGCAATCCCTTTTTTCAATCGTCTTTGAGCGATCCCGGCAAATTTCTTGCCATCAATGCTTAAATCAAAGTCTCCGGGACAATAAGACTCTTCTATCTCATAAGCTTCGATTGTTTTGCCGTACTGTTTTAATGCCATATCTACGAGAAGCAACATAATAGCATATCCCTCCTTTATAGGAATACGTTCGCGCTCAGGCAGAATGATGGAAAAGTTTAATACCCCTTCATCGCCAACAACTGCTAAACCCCCAGAGTTTCTCACAATGGTATCTTTTCCAGCAGCTTTTAAAACAGATAAAGCATCGCTGAAGTGGGGAAGTTTTGTATCCATCATACCTAAGATAACTAAGTTGGAAGTAGGCCAAAAGTGGACCATAGGCTGCTGGTATCTTCCAACAGAGGCCATCAAGGCATCTGATAAAGCGAAATGGGAAATAAATTTATTTTTAAAAGGCATTGTTTCAGCGCTATAATAAAGAAAGGATTGATCAGTAATATAATTAGCGGGTTCTAAAGAAGTCATTCTATTGACGTACTCCTATCTATTAAAGTAATCTCAAATCAAACGAATTTAATCGTATCGATTGTATTATACCAAAAGCTTGTCAATAATAGGGAATTAAACGAAAAGACCCCAAGATTTTGTTCAGAAGAAACGATTCTGATGAAATAAAAGGTTTTACTAAAGCCATTGAATGTTCTATGCTAAAATGAAAGAGATAAAATATGTTTGAGGTGAATAAATTGGATCTATCTAAAGGAATGCCGGCAAAAGTACATGTTCAAACGTCTATTACTCAAAATAATGATACAGAAGAATTTGTTTTCGATGAAAAAGGTAAAGTGGTTCAAATGGGCGGATCTTATTACGTTCGCTATGAAGAAAATTACCAAGAAGGTGGACTAATTCCTGTAACATTTAAAATTGAGCCAAATGGAGTTGTTACGTTGACTCGAAAAGGAGACATGACGACAAGATTAAGATTCGAACAAGGGAAGAGCTACGAAACGCTTTACCGCACAGACCAAGGTAATATTTTTGTGGATACTGTAACGCGTCATTTGCAGATCAGTTACACGGATAACCCCTTTTCTGGAAACGTTCAGATTGCTTATGATTTGTTTATAGGCAATGAAAAATTAGGAGAATACAAAATACGATTGCTTTTTACTGTTTAAATATTGTAAGATAAGGGATAGACTCTTGAAAGGACGGAACTTTAATGGAACTAAAACAATTTGATGGACAAATTAGAAGTGAATTGTCAATGATTGAAGTTGCTCATGCTATTTTAGAACAAAAAGGCGAGGTCATGGACTTTTCTGATTTGTTGAAAGAAATTATCGACTACTTGAATTTAAGTGATGAAAAAGTTGAACGAGAAATGACACAATTTTATACCGACCTGAACATTGACGGGAGTTTTATTTCTTTAGGGGATAACCGTTGGGGCTTGCGCTCATGGTATCCAATTGATTCAATTGACGAAGAATTAACACATGACAACGATAACGAAGATGAAAGACCACGTCGTCGCAAAAAAGGCAAGACTACTACTTATGGCGAAGACGAAATTGACTACAACGCTGACGATCCTGAAGATTCTGACGAATACGAAGAAGATGAAATCGTTGAAGATGAAGAAGAAGAAAAAGTAACAGTTTATGGTGCACGTGTAGATGTGTCGGATACTGGTGTAATGATCGATGAAGAAGATGAAGAAGATCTTGGTGAATATAAAGAAGATCTTTCAGCTATAGGCGCAGATGACGATGATGAAGAAGATGAATTACCAGATGGTGTCGAAGGTGATTTGACATTGATCGAAGACGATGAAGAAGAGGAAGAAGAATTCTAATTTTTTTCTTAAAAGCACTTGTCCACATTTTGGGGAAGTGTTTTTTGTCTCACAAGCAAATGGAAATCATCACAATGTGGAACAATTAGTTAGTAGAACGCAAATGGGAAAACACTCTGATGAGTTTCGTTATGTGAAATTTTTAAGTAATAAGAAGTACGTTAAATCGCTGAAAATGAGAGTTTTAGGGTGTAAAATGAGAACAGTTCACTTTTTTTACAAATTCATGGAAAAATCATCAGTTCTCTGATACAATTGGAACGTCGGCTAAGTTAATTAGCACGCAAAGATATCTCTGAGGAGGCAACAAAGTATGACTCGTTTAGTAAGCATGACAGATATGTTACAAAAAGGGTTGAAAGGTCACTACGCAATTGGTCAATTCAACATCAACAATTTAGAGTGGACTCAAGCTGTACTGACTGCTGCACAAGAAGAAAAATCACCAGTAATTTTAGGTGTTTCAGAAGGCGCAGCAAAATACATGGGCGGATTTAAAGTAGTAGCCGCTATGGTAGAAGCATTAATGGAAACAATGGATATTACAGTTCCTGTAGCATTGCATTTAGACCACGGTTCATCTTTAGAAAACTGTACTGCAGCTATTGATGCAGGTTTTTCTTCAGTAATGATCGACAACTCAAAATTCCCAATTGACGAAAATATTCAAGCAACAAAAGCTGTTGTAGAATACGCACACTCAAAAGGTGCTTCTGTAGAAGCTGAAGTTGGAAGTGTCGGTGGAGAAGAAGACGGCGTAACAGGCGGCGTTATCTATGCAGATGCTCAAGAATGTAAACGTATGGTTGAAGAAGCAGGAATCGATGCTTTAGCAGCTGCTCTAGGTTCTGTTCACGGAAACTACGATGGCGAACCAGTTCTTGGATTTGATGAAATGAAAGAAATTTCTGAATTAACAGGAGCTCCATTAGTATTACATGGAGGATCTGGTATTCCAGAACACCAAATCAAAAAAGCTATCGAATACGGTCACACTAAAATTAACGTTAACACTGAGTTGCAACAAGTTTGGACTAAGAAAACTCGTGAAGTTATCGCAAACAACGAAAAAGTTTACGATCCACGTAAAATCATTGGCCCAGGTAAAGAAGATATTACTGCAACAACAAAAGCAAAAATGCGTGAATTTGGTTCATCTGGCCAAGCTTAATTTTATATTTTCTAACAAACTTAGAAAATACGAGAAGTCTTTCCTTTTTAGGAAAGGCTTCTTTTTTGTACATTCTCTGTCTTATTAGCGAATCCTTCTATTATGCTGATGCCCCGAAACTATTATAATGGTTGTAAGATATAAAGCGATGTAGTAGAATAGGGCTAATGTCTTACAGTTTTTTATACTATATGAAACTGAACAGGAGTGCACACGACCTCAACATAGACTGCTAGATTTATAACTAATCAACTAGCGGCTATACCTCGCTGCCCCATCATAAACCTTTTTCCTGCGCAATAGATAGAATCATCTTCTCTAAATACAAAGAGAATAAAAAATTATTCAAGTGATGTTGTAAAGAATAAGGGAATGAATTGGTCGATTTTTACAGAGGTGGTTGCCATAGATAACTTTAAGATATTTCAATAGATAAAGAGTAAGTCGTTGCGTTATCAACACAATAAAATCAGGCTGCTTATTAACATTAAGATTGCACAAGAATTTTCCATAAAAAATAACATTGAACGTATATTATAAGTGAGGTAAAAAAAATGAAAAAATTTGTCATCCGTGGCGGTAAAAAATTATCAGGTGAAATCAGTATCAGCGGAGCTAAGAATAGTACAGTTGCATTGATTCCAGCTACAATTCTTGCTGATTCTCCTGTAACTTTAGAAGGTGTTCCAGACATACAAGATGTCCACTCTTTAATTGAAATCCTGAACGATATGAATGTGAAAACAGACTTTGACGGTAGTACTCTAGTTGTGGATCCTACTGAAATGATTTCTATACCAATGCCGAATGGTAAAATCAAAAGTTTAAGAGCTTCATACTACTTCATGGGTGCATTACTGACTAAATTTGGCCAAGGCGTCGTTGGTTTGCCAGGCGGCTGTTTCTTAGGCCCACGTCCGATCGATCAACATTTGAAAGGGTTTAGAGCATTAGGTGCAACTGTTGATAATGAAATGGGTGCTATGTATTTAAAGACTTCTGAAGAAGGATTAATAGGAACTCGTATTTACATGGATGTGGTATCTATCGGTGCTACGATCAACGTGATGCTGGCAGCTGTAAAAGCTAAAGGAAAAACCATTATTGAAAATGCTGCTAGAGAACCTGAAATTATTGATGTAGCAACATTGCTGAATAATATGGGAGCAAAAGTACGTGGAGCAGGTACAGATATCATCCGTATCGAAGGTGTGGAAGAAATGCACGGATGTCGCCATACGATTATTCCTGACCGAATTGAAGCAGGTACTTATTTGTCCATGGCAGCAGCTGTTGGAACAGATATCTTAGTGAAAAATGTGATTGTAGAGCACATTGAAGGATTATTAGCTAAAATGGAAGAAATGGGCGTTCCTATGGAAATTGGAGAAGATAGTGTACGTGTATTTGAGCCAAGTGAATTGAAGCCTATATCTGTAAAAGCAGTTCCTTATCCAGGATTTGCTACTGACTTGCAACAACCGTTAACACCTTTATTGCTGATGGCAAATGGGGAATCGATCATCAAAGATACTATTTATCCAAAACGAGTCAAACATATCCCAGAGTTAGTGCGTATGGGAGCTAAAGCTAGGGTAGAAAGTGATACAATTGTCTTAGAACGCTCAACTAAACTAATCGGAGTCGAAGTTGAAGCAAGTGATTTAAGAGCTGGAGCATGCTTAGTTATTGCTGGATTAATGGCTGAGGGAACAACGACTATTACAGGAATCGAAAATATTCTCAGAGGATATGATCATATTATTGAAAAACTGACTGATTTAGGAGCAGACATTCAGATGATCGAAGAATAAGAGAAAGCGAGTGAGGGGCATTTAATGGATGAAATTCTAACACTTAAGGAATTAGAGAGTAAAACACTAAAAGAAATATATCAGTATGCTAGAGCGCTAAAAATTCCTTACTACAGTCAAATGAATAAAAAGGAACTTTCTTTAGCAGTTATTCGGGCTCAAGAGGAAAAACAAGGTTTCTTTATTGTGGAAGGCGTATTGGACATTATGGATCAGCAAGATTTTGGGTTCCTGCGTCCGATCAATTATACGCCAAGTAAAGAAGATATCTACATTTCCGGTTCTCAAATCAAACGTTTCGGTTTAAGGAATGGAGATAAAGTTTCAGGTAAAGCTAGACCCCCTAAACCGTCAGAACGGTATTACGGTTTGATGCACGTTAAGTCAGTTAACGGCAAAGACCCTGAAGATGCAAAAGAACGTTCTCACTTCCCTGCCTTAACACCTCTTTATCCAGACAAACAAATTGTCTTAGAAACAGCGCAAACAAAAGTGGCTACGCGAATTATTGACGTGATATCACCGGTTGGTTTTGGGCAGCGTGGATTGATCGTTGCTCCACCAAAAGCTGGTAAAACGGTGTTGCTGAAGGATATCGCTAATGGGATCTCAGAAAACTACCCTGATGTTGAATTGATTTTATTGCTGATCGATGAAAGACCAGAAGAAGTAACAGATTTAGAAAGAACCGTAAAAGGAGAAGTCGTTTCCTCAACTTTTGATCAGTTACCTCAAAACCATGTTCGAGTATCGGAATTAGTGCTTGAAAGAGCGATGCGCTTAGTAGAAGACAAACGAGATGTCGTTATTTTGATGGACAGCATCACGCGTTTGGCTCGAGCGTATAATCTTGTGATTCCGCCAAGCGGACGGACACTGAGCGGTGGGATCGATCCAGCTGCATTGTATAAACCGAAAAAATTCTTCGGAGCAGCACGAAATATCGAAGAAGGCGGAAGCTTAACGATTCTGGCCACTGCTCTTGTAGATACTGGAAGCCGCATGGACGATATCATTTACGAAGAGTTTAAAGGTACCGGAAATGCTGAATTGCATCTTTCAAGAGAACTTGCGGAAAGACGTATTTTCCCCGCTATCGATATCAAAAAATCAGGAACCAGAAAAGAAGAGTTGTTATTGGATGGCAGTCGCGTAGAGTCTATATGGAAGGTTCGTCACGCTATGATCGGCGAATCCTTGGAATTTACGGATCAATTCATACGAGCTTTAAGAAAAGCTAAGACTAACGATGAATTTTTCGAGACGTTTCCTGAATCGACTTTAGCACAATCTAAAACATACCGTAATAAACGCCGTTAATTAAGCCATTTTTAGTAAATGAACTACTAGTTTAAGCTGAAATAATTCATTGCTTTTGTTAAGCAAACATGATAATATGCTATTGTTGTAAAAAAACAGCGAATAACTCTGATTCAGCAGATGATTCAGGGCATAAGGAGAGAAATAATATGAAACAAGAAATCCATCCAGATTATAGACAAGTTGTATTCATGGATACAACTACAGGTTACAAATTCTTATCAGGATCAACTAAAAGTTCTTCTGAAACAGTTGAATGGGAAGACGGCAACACTTATCCAATGATCCGTGTTGAAATTTCTTCTGATTCACATCCATTCTACACTGGACGTCAAAAATTTACTCAAGCAGATGGACGCGTGGACCGTTTCAACAAAAAATACGGCCTTGCAGACAAAACTTCAGACAACTAATTCCAATTTATTGGATATTGAAAACTCTTCGAAATTGCTTCGAAGAGTTTTTTTTGTGATAAAATACCAAATGGTCTTTTTACTTCTAAGTTTTACCCTTATTTAGAAAGAAAGCGATATTGTAACTGTAATTTCATCATATTGATACAGTAAAATTGGTTATTTGTAGTACAATAATGATGACTATGAAATAAGGAGAATGTATCATGGAGCACGAGTATATCTATGTTCATTTGGACAGCGTCTCTAACTCTGTTTTGAGTAAGGGGATCAGTTTTTCCAATTATAAAGAAATCGTCCAACAACCATTGAAAAACTTGCTGTTGCTGAATGCAACTAAAGATATAGGGGAGTTTGATTCGTATACTGGATTTCGGATGATACGGGGTGAACAAAAAGTAGAGGAATTTATAACTAGCGAAGCTTATCAGAGGTATGTCCAAAAGGCAGGCAACTGGATCGATTTTCAAAATTTAGAATTGTTACATGAATTGACACCTGTAGAAATATCAGAATTATTGTACATCTCTCATGCCCATTCATCGTTGCATTCACCATTTTATTACAAACTGCAAAATAACTTTATTTTATTGACACTTCCTGATGGTTTTACAAAAATCTATTGTCGTGATTTGAATTTGTTCTATGAGTTTTTCGCTCGAAAAATTACTAAACAAGTGAACGAGAGTGTAAACGAAAGAAGGAAATTATTTAAAAAACAGAAAAATATTGCTATGATTCCATTGGAAATCACCCACGAACTGACTCCGCTTTTAAAAGAAGGAGTAGTGTTGTCTTTTTCGAAGATATCTCCTAGAGACACTATCTCAGAGATAAAAGTGTATTTAGTAGAAGATCGAGTGCGCAATTTACAATCCCAGATGAAAGAAAGTGAATTGATGTCTTTGCTTTTATACAACCATGAAAAACAGGAATGGACTATTGAAGAGTTGCAGACGCTGTTACCGAGTTTGTAGAAACTGATTCAGGATTTTATTTGACCCCGATAAAGAAAGCAATTAGTCCTGACCAAACTAGGATTCTAAATAAAAATATGATACAATTACACCTGAATTAGCGACAGTGACTGATTTATAGTGATAAGTCCGAAACGTGGAGGAACAAATCATGAAAATTTTTCTTTTGTATGGCGGTAAAAGTGCAGAACATGATATTTCTATTTTAACTGCCCATTCTATTATCCAAGAAATTTATTACCAATATTATGAAGTAGAACCTGTTTACATCACTCGAGATGGCCAATGGATACGAGGACCAATCATACGTCAAGTTGAAGAAGTACCTTTTGCTGAATCTTTGCGTATGGAAGTTTCAGAAGATAAACAGTTTTCTATGGACGAAACAGTTTTATCTAAAGGACAATTAGTTCAACCGAGTGATATTAAAGAAGAAAATGCTGTTATTTTCCCAGCTCTTCATGGACCTAATGGTGAAGATGGAACTGTACAAGGATTGTTTGAAGTCCTGAACATGCCTTATGTAGGTGCGGGAGTGCTGGCGAGTGCAGCAGGAATGGACAAAATCGTAACCAAACATCTTTTCCATCAAGCGGGATTGCCACAAGTTCCTTACGAACCTGTCTCAAAATTTGATTGGGAAAACGAGAGAGAAAAAGTCTTCATTCGTTGTGAAGGATCTTTAATCTATCCAATGTACGTCAAGCCAGCAAACTTAGGCTCTAGTGTTGGCATCAATAAAGCTGCGAATCGAGAAGAATTGGAAATTGCTGTTCACCAAGCTTTTGAATATGACCGCAGGGTAGTGGTCGAGCAAGGTATTGAAGAAGCGAGAGAAGTGGAAGTAGCTTTATTGGGCAACGATGATATTCATGCATCGGTACCTGGAGAATTACTTAAGTCAGTAGATTTTTACGATTACGAATCTAAATACATCACCAACGATGTGAAAATGCAGATTCCGGCTCAATTGTCAGAGGAAACTACTGCCAAATTACGAACTTATGCAGTAAAAGCTTTCCAAGCTATTGATGGCAGTGGTTTAAGCCGTTGTGATTTCTTCCTGACTAATAATGGAGAAATTTTTGTCAATGAGATCAATACCATGCCTGGATTTACAGCCTACAGTATGTATCCATTGTTGTGGCAGCATACTGGTTTAAACTATGGAGATCTGATTGAAGAATTGATCCAATTGGCTTTGAAACGTTTTGAAGAAAGACAAGCGTTTCAACAAAAGAATCGCGACGCAATGGACTAATAAACAGAATAAAATAAGCTAAAGGGGCTTGACTAGGTATTTTCGGTCCAGCCTCTTTTTGTATGGAGGAAGAGAAATGATTTCTTTAACAGTAAAAGAAATAGCTCAAGCTTTAGGGGCTTTGAATGATACAAGCAAATGGAATGATACTGAAATTACGTCTGTTGGATTTGATACACGCAAAATGGAGGTTGATTCTTTGTTTGTGCCGTTGATCGGCGACAATGACGGACACCAATTTGTACAAAATGCTATAAATAATGGAGCTAAATCCGCTTTATGGAGTGCGCCTTTAGATGAGGCACCTGTTGATTTTCCAGTCATCCAAGTAGAGGATACACTAGTGGCTTTGCAACAGTTAGCCAAGTACTATTTGAAAAAAGTGGCTCCTAAAGTAGTAGCAATAACAGGAAGCAACGGGAAGACAACCACAAAAGATATGACTGAAGCTGTCATGTCCAGTAGCTACCGTGTCCATAAGACTCAAGGGAATTTCAACAATCATATTGGGTTGCCGATCACTATTTTGAGTATGCCGTCGAATACGGAAGTCGTCATTTTAGAAATGGGGATGAGCAACAAAGGAGAAATTGAAGTCTTGTCTCGGATCGCAGAACCAGATGTTGCAATCATTACGATGATTGGAGAGTCTCATATTGAGTTCCTAGGTTCCAGAGCAAATATTGCAACGACAAAAATGGAAATTACTGCCGGAATGAAAGAAAATGGTGTATTGATTTATCCAGGAGAAGAAGTGTTGCTACAAGAAAGAGTGAAAAAACTGACAGGAATTCAATTAAAAACCTTTGGGGCTGACTCGTCTAACGATTTATACCCTCTTCATGTAAACAGTCAAATGAGAGAAACAACATTCACTGTGAACACAGATCCAACGATTGATATTAAAATTCCGGTGTTAGGAACTTATAATGTCAATAACGCTTTAGCGGCTTTGACAGCAGGAGAAGTGCTGGGCATTCCAATCTCAAAAAGCTATTCAGCACTGGCTCAATTCCAGTTAACCAAAAATCGTACTGAATGGGATAAAGGTATTAATGGTAGTATGATCTTGAACGATTCATACAATGCCAACCCAACTGCAATGAGATTAGTAATCGAAAATTTCAGTCAATTAGAAAATAAAGGTAAAAAAATTGTCGTTTTAGGGGATATGCTGGAGCTTGGTGAAATGTCTAAGGAATTGCATTTAAGCATAAAAGATTCGCTAGACCCTGCCCGCATAGATGAAGTGTATTTATATGGAACAGAAATGGAAGCAGTAGCAGAAGCTTTATGGAATGAAGGGTGCTTTAATAAAGAAGCTGTTCATTCTTTTATTGGAGATAAAACTCCTTTGATAGATGAGATAAAAAACAAATTAAATAAAGAAGACTATATTCTGATCAAGTCCAGCTTCGGAACAGATTTATTATCTGTAGTTGAAGCGTTGAAAGCTGATTAATCAAAAATAGTAAGCTCCCCTAAAAAAGTGTGATTACATGAAGACTTATTTGGGGGATTTTCATTTTAGGAAAAGCTTACTTATGGATAAAAAGACCGATAAAAGTAAATAAGAAGTACATGTGACAAATGAACTCCCTTACATTTTTTAAGGAAACGTATTCATTGGAACATCGAGCTAAAAACATTGCTAAATGAACTTTTAAATGATATTATTAGAAAAGTTGCAAATTAAGCAACGAATTGAGAAATGAAAACACTGAGGGTTTAAGTAACTCAGAAAAGCAGAAAATAAGTAGCTTGTGTTTACAAGCTTGTTATATGAGAAGAAGCTGCTGGCGACAACCGAGTTTAGTTGCCAGGAATTTATAAAGACTGACCATAGCAGGTGTCCTTGATGAAGATCAACAATATACCTGTTCTTTTTTTGCAAAAACTCTCTTTAGGTTTTCAAAATACGGGAGGAAAATTAGTTGAAATTTTCAGAATTAGGATTAACACCAGAATTGCTTAAAGCAATTGAAAGAATGGGATTTGAGGAAGCTACCCCCATTCAAGAACAAACGATTCCTTTAGCTATTGAAGGAAAAGATGTTATTGGACAAGCTCAAACAGGTACAGGTAAAACTGCTGCGTTTGGATTGCCAATGTTGCAAAAAATCGACAATACAAATAAAAACGTTCAAGGGTTGGTTATTGCACCGACTAGAGAATTAGCTATTCAAACACAAGAAGAATTATTCCGTTTGAGCCGCGATAAAAAAGTTAAAGTACAAGTTGTTTACGGTGGAGCTGACATCAGCCGCCAAATCCGTGGATTAAAAGATGGACAACACATCGTTGTTGGTACTCCAGGACGTTTATTAGATTTAATCAAACGTAAAGTGTTGAAATTGAACAATGTAGAGACATTAGTTCTTGATGAAGCAGATGAAATGTTAAACATGGGATTCATTGAAGATATCGAAAGTATCATTCAAGAAACTCCAGCTGCACGTCAAACATTATTGTTCTCAGCAACAATGCCAGCTGCAATCAAACGTATTGGTGTTAAGTTCATGAAAGACCCTGAACACGTTCAAATCAAAACAAAAACATTATCAAGTGCATTGATTGATCAATACTTTGTTAAATGTAAAGATTTCGAAAAATTCGATATTATGACTCGTTTATTCGATGTTCAAACACCGGAATTAACAATCATATTCTGTCGTACAAAACGTCGTGTTGATGAAATCGCTAGAGGATTAGAAATGCGCGGGTATAGTGCTGAAGGAATCCATGGTGACCTTTCTCAACAAAAACGTATGAGTGTATTAAAAGCATTTAAATCAGGAAAAGTAGATATCTTAGTCGCTACTGACGTAGCAGCTCGTGGATTAGACGTTTCAGGTGTAACTCATGTTTATAACTTTGATATTCCTCAAGACCCTGAAAGTTATGTTCACCGTATCGGTCGTACTGGTCGTGCAGGTAAAGAAGGTATGTCAGTATCTTTCATTACACCAAATGAAATGGGATATTTACGTACAATCGAGAACTTAACTCGTAAAGAAATGACTCCTTTGCGTCCGCCTTCTGATTCAGAAGCGTACAAAGGACAAATCAAAGCAGCTATGGATCAAGTTCAAGAACTGATTGAAAAAAATGAGTTAGAACGTTATGAAAAAGCTGCACATAGTTTATTGGAAGAATTTTCAGCTGAAGATTTAGCAGCTGCTTTCTTGAAGAGTATGATTAAAGACTCGACTGAAATTCCAGTAAAAATTACTCCAGAACGTCCGCTTCCTAACAAGTCTCACAAAGGCGGCAGCGGCGGTGGCGGCGGAAAAGGTCGTCCTCGTTCAAAAGGAAAAACTTACGGAGATCGTCGTGGAAGCAGCAGTCGTCGTGCAAGCAGCGGCCGTAGCGGTGAAAAACGTTACAGCTCTTCTGACAAACGTCAAAGCGGATCGACTGATAAAAAAAGCAGTGACCGTCGTGGATCAGGAAACAGCAAACGCGATTTCACTATCCGTCAAAAATAATTAAATTCAAAAAGGAGATGGATACTAGCCATCTCCTTTTTTTGTTTGAAATTTTTTCGATGGTTATTAAGTGTTTTTTTAGAAAGAATCCTTTATCATAAAATATAGGTAAATAGTTGAAAAATGAAATGATTTTTTATGATTCAATGGTGTATACTAAGGAAAAAATAAGAATAAATAATTGAAGGAGTTTTAAATGATTATTGGGATAGGCTTGGATATTACCGAAATAATTCGGATCGAAAAAGCATATAATAGGAAGGAAACTTTTTCAGATCGAGTTTTAACAGATAAAGAGTCAGCTATCTTTTCTCAGTTAAAAGGAAAAAGGCAAATAGAGTTTTTAGCAGGGAGATACGCTGCTAAGGAAGCTTATTCAAAGGCTATAGGCACTGGAATCGGTAAACTTGGTTTTAAAGATATTGAAATCTTACCGGATGAATTGGGTAAACCGGTTGTGACGAAAAGTACTTTTGATGGAAATATTTTCTTGAGTATTACTCATACGGATTCAATCGCTGCTGCACAAGTAGTGCTTGAAAGAAGAGTTTGACTTGTACTAAGAAAGGAAGAATAACTTGGTTACTGGAAAATATCGCAATACGGCAGCAATCATCGATAAAAAAGCTATTCAATGGAATATCCTACAAGAAAGAGGACGTTTAGCAGATAACGAGTTGATTTATGCAGTAGTTAAAGCAGATGCTTATGGGCACGGAGCTGTAGAAATTGCCAAAACTGCATTGGAAAGCGGTGTAGATGGATTTTGTGTGGCTCTATTAGATGAGGGAATAGAGTTACGAAACGCAGGAATCATGGAGCCGATATTGGTTCTAGGGTTAATCGATCCGAATTATATCGATTTAGCTGCTGAATATCAGCTGACAGTGACAGTTGGGCGTGTGGATTGGATTAAAAAAGCAGAAACGAGATTACGTGAAAAAGAAATCAGCTCCACTATTCGTGTGCATATGGCTTTAGATACTGGAATGGGCCGAATAGGTTTCAGAACCGAAGAAGAAGTGAAACAGTGTGAAAGAGAATTACATAATAATATTTTTTTTAAGTTAGAGGGAGTATTTACTCATTTTGCTACTGCGGACAGCGAAGATGATTCACTGTTTTTGAAGCAGCAAGAGCGATTTACTGAGTTAATCAAATCATTTGATAAAGAGCCTGAAATAGTTCATACTGCAAATAGTGCTACAACTTTATTTCATCCGAACAACTCATCTAAATTGATTCGTTTTGGAATCGCTATGTATGGATTAAATCCTTCAGGTAATCTGATGGATCCCCCGTATCCATTAAAACCAGCTCTAAATTTAATCAGTGAACTTGTACATGTGAAAAAAGTGAACCGAGGCGATTACATCAGTTACGGTGCAACATACCAAGCACAAGATGATGAATGGATCGGCACAGTTCCTATTGGTTATGCTGATGGATGGTCACGTGAATTACAAGGTCAAGAAGTATTAGTAAAAGGCATGCGTTGTGAAATCGTAGGAAGAATTTGTATGGATCAATTCATGATTCGCTTACCTAAAGAAATGCCCGTTGGGACAAAAGTTGTATTGATAGGGAAAAGTAAAGATGAAGTAATAACAGTTCAAGAGATTGCAGATAAATTAAATACTATTCATTATGAAGTTTTATGTGGTATTTCTCAAAGAGTCAAGAGAATCTATCTTTCATAAATTGTTTGTGAATGAGTTTTGAACATTAGGTGGAATATCCAAAATTCTATTTTAATGTTTTAGATTACATGTTACTATAAGCTAAAGCTAGTTATTCCGGCTTATTGGGTATTTGGTAATCTTTAGGAGGCAAATTCATGAGCAATAAAGACTTTAAAGTGGTAGAAATACAATTAGAAGCGGATGTTTATGAACAAGTACAAGAGTACTGCGCTTTGGAGAATCTAGGAGAAGAAGAACTAGTTAGTTGTTTTATGACAAGATTCGTTAAAGAAAAACTAAATATAATCGATACCTTGCGCAAAGGTTATTCGGAAATGGCTGGCATAAATCTTGATATCTGTAATGAATTTGAGGCATGCGAGAAAGAGGTCTTTTCCCAATACTAGCACGTGCAGGTATTGTAGGAGGAGGTACCTATGGTTAAACGCGGGGACATATATTATGCAGACTTATCCCCAGTTGTGGGTTCAGAACAAGGCGGTATGAGACCTGTTCTTGTTGTGCAAAATAATGTAGGGAATCATTACAGCCCTACAGTTATTGTGGCAGCAATTACAGCGAAGATTCAAAAAGGGAAAATGCCGACCCATGTAGAAATCTCAGCTGAAAAACATGGAATTGAACGTGACTCAGTCGTTTTGTTAGAACAAATAAGGACTATTGATAAACAAAGACTAAGAGAGAAAGTCACGCACTTAGACTATGCTACTATGGAAAAAATTAATGAAGCTATGGAAATCAGCCTTGGATTAGTAGCTAAATACAGTACTTAACAATTAAATATACTTATATCGAAGAACCCGTTTTCTGAATGATTTTTATTGACGAAAAAGGTTCTTTTTTTGTTGTGAAACTATTTGTTGAACGAATCTTTTTAAGAGAGATTGTGTTTTAAAATCGATGGTGTTATGATAATAAAGTTCAACTAACGTGGTTCGTCGACCATCCCACGTAAAAAAACTAGGAGGTTAATTATGAAATTAAAAACAATGGTAACGAATGCTATTGTAGCAGCTTTATATGTAGCAGTTACAACAGTCATTGCACCCCTTGCTTATGGAGCAATCCAATTTAGGGTGTCGGAAATATTTAATCATTTAGCAGTCTTTAATCGCAAATACATAATTGGGATTGTAGCCGGGGTGTTTATCGCTAATTTGTTCTCGCCTTTAGGTTGGTACGACATAGTATTCGGTACAGCACATTCACTGGTTTCTCTACTGGCGATGACTGTAGTGACAAGAAAAACAGAAAACACTTGGGTCAAAATGGGAATCAACATATTTATGTTCATGTTCTTCTCGTTCATCATTGCTTGGGAATTGAAGCTGGCTTTTGATGCACCTTTTTGGCTGAATTACGTTACTGTTGCTTTTGGAGAACTAGTCGTTATGGGCATTGGAGCTCCTGTTATGAAATTATTGAATGATAAGATCCATTTTGCTAAACGCTTAGAAGTAAAAAGATAGCAGAAGGATAAAAAATATACCCCAAAGACCTTACAGCCTTTGAGGTATATTTTTCTTTATAAGTTATCGAAACAAAATGAATCTCAGTACTTAATTATTTAAGTTCTCTTTTTCAATGATGCGGAAACCTTTTTTATCTAGAGCAACGGAAATTTGTTCAACTGTTTCTTCAGTAATTCCGGGTTCTAAAGTAATGATGGTACGACGAATCAAATCTTCTCTTTCTACATCTAAAGTAAGGCAACTTGAAATAGAAGCATACTTATTAATGATTTTCGAAATAGTCGCCAAATCACCTTTTTGGCCTGCAGAAGCAATCGTTAAAACAAAACTTCCGTTGTCAATACTCCATGATTGTTGTAGCATTGAAAGTAAAGAACTATGTGTTAAAATACCATAGAAGTGGTTATCTTGATCAAGTACTGAGATGTACGGCAACTCTTTAATAGTAAAAAAGATTTTGAAAAAAGAATCGTCTAGATGAACATACTTTGTAGCGTTTTTCAATAAGTGAGTGACCGGTAAAGACATATCTCCGCCATTAGCTTTATGGCGGTAAATGTGCATTTTATATATGTTTCCTCGGAAGATTTTTCCGCTTTCATCCAATATCGGAACACAGCGGTAACCAGAGTTCTCCAGAATATCGATCGCTTCTTCTAATGTAACGTCTTCGTTAACAGTTGTTAGATTTTTTTTTGGAATACAGAGTGATTTAATGAGCATTTTGCTATTCTCCTTTAACCTTTATTTAATCTTATGATACCACATTATGGAAGTTCTAAACAGTTATTTTATAGAGAAAAGTAATTTTGCAGATGTATAAGATGTATACAGAGCAACAGTAAGCTGACAAAGAAAGTAGGATGTAATAATGACTCAAAATGAAATGATGGATCGTCCGGTTATCAATAATGATGTCCGTGAATTTTTAAGAACTGCTCAAAAACCTTTGCCAGGAGTATTAGGTGAAATTGAAAAAGATGCTCATGAAAGAAGAGTTCCGATCATTCCTCATGAAACAGTGGTTTTTTTGAATGTGCTTCTAGGGCAGCTAAAACCTAAACAAATATTAGAAATTGGGACAGCTATCGGATTTTCTTCTAGTTTAATGGCGCAGCATATTGGTGAGAACGGACAAGTTACGACCATTGACCGCTATGAAAAAATGTTTCAAGAGGCTAAAGAAAATTATAAGAAACAAGGAATCACAGATAAAGTAACTCTTTTGGAAGGAGACGCAGCAGATATTCTTCCTACTTTAGAAGGACCATACGATATTATATTCATGGATAGTGCTAAATCAAAATACTATGATTTCTTCCCTGAATGTATGAGATTATTGAAAGTCGGAGGCATGTTGATTGTAGATGATGTTCTTCAAGGTGGAACAATACTAGAACCTAAAGAGAACATCCCACGTAAAGTACGCACGATCCATCGCAAATTAAACATGTTTTTAGATGTTGTGATGAAGCACCCGTCAGTAGAATCCAGTTTGTTGCCATTAGGGGACGGACTTTTGCTGATTGTAAAACAAGATGAAACAGACTTTTCTTATTTACTAAAAAGTGAATAAGTAAAAAAGGTCACCGCTTTTAAATCTCCCTTCTATTCTAAGTACTAAGTAAGATTTGTAACTTTTAAGATAGAGGGAGGTATATCAAAGCGAAAATAAGGTATAGCGAGTAATGTATAATAAATGACTACGTAATAAGAAGCATTATGCAAATAAAACGCTCTAATTTAGTATTGACGTACAAATGAAATTCTGTTAATATAAATAACGTTGCTGCTTATCTTATATCAGCAGATTGAAATAATTGTTTTTCAAATTGTTATTGACAATAGATTGAAGAACATGATATTATATTAAAGTCTTAAGAGCGAGATGAATGACTGAGATGAATATTTATTCATTGTTAGTAAATTAAATTCAAAACAGTTGTTGACAATGCTTGAAGATGATGATATTATTAAGAAGTTGTGAAACAAGAATTGACCTTTGAAAACTAAACAAAGTAAAATGAACCAAACGTGTAAGGAGTTTCGGCAAGTGCCGAAACAACAACATTAGTGAATAATTATTCGCTAGCAATTCAATTAATGAGCTTCAAGCATCATTAAG